>DAOTCE010000007.1 GCA_035452965.1 Candidatus Paceibacterota bacterium
TAACGTGAAGCGGACGCAAGTACACGGTGTCCAAAAAATGGGGGGAAGGGATGAGCGGGGCGGAGCGTGCCCCCCTCCCCCCTCCATTTGCCGCGAAGCGCTAACTTTTCGGGGGAGGGGGGTGTTAGCGGAGCCTGCGAGGGGCGCTGGCCGCGGGGGTTAAGGGGGCGCGGCCTGCCGGCCCCGAAGCACCCGGAGGGCCGCAAGCGCCGGAGCGGGTGGGACGTTGGAACTGCACTAAAGGCTTGGACGCGGGAGTTGGCGTTCGATGTCCGGGGCTGTGGTTTGGTTGTGTCCTGGTTATGAACGCGAAACGGGTGGAGAGCGAACTGATGCTTCGTCGAGCGTTGGTGTAGTTTGAAGCGTTGACCTGGTGGCGTGGAAACTGGTAAAGTGGACATGTAAGAATTGCGATGAGGATTCGTTTCGCAGCGGCTGGCCTCTTGTTGATCGCCTCGTGCGTGCTCATGCTGGCCCACTCTCTTATCGCGGCTATTGTCTGTCTTTTGGCGGAATCCTTCCTGTTGCCGCGTGAGGTGCCAGACCTATCAGATTCCGGAATGCGCCGGTGGTTGCGTGGTGTCGGAATCCGCTTGGCCATTGTTGCCGCGGTGGTGGCTATCGTCTTCTTCCACCCGTTTCTGAGCAGGGGGACCGCGGAACGGGTCATGTTCCATCCGGCGTTTGTGTTGCCCGTGTGGTTGCTGATGCTCTGGTCTCTCTTTAGGTGCTGGCGCGGACAGAAGGAATCTTCGGTGCCTAAGAAAGCATTTGGCCCTACGGCGCGATGAGGGTGTGGTTTCCGCTGGGACCTCAATTGCTCGCAGAAGCAGGGACTAGCGCTGCCAACCGGAAAGAACGAGCCACCGCCAGACCAGCGGCTGCCACCACGGGAGACGAGGACGCCACTGAGGAGGACAGCCGCACGCCCGCCACCACTGCACGGGCAAGGAAACGCGCTGATAATAAAACCCAGCGACGCGACACCAAATGACATCATTGAATGGGGTCAAATGGCGGTGGAAAAATCGCCTAAGAATCTCGAAATAGGGCTTGCAAGAAATGGCGACTTCTGCGAGAAAAGGCGCGGCAGACCGGGTTGGGGAAAGGAATATCGCAGATGATTTTATGGAAATAATTAGGTCTGGTGTAAACGGGCACTCTGCAGGAAGGCCGGGCCGCAGAGAGAAGAAGTTGCTTTTCCTGGAAGTTTTTAGCGTTGCGGGCTTGCTGTTGAGCGGCCTGCTGTGCGGATGTGGGTCAACTCACGGGGTTGCACGGGAGATGTTGCAGCCAACGAAGCCGGAGGAGTTTGCTCTCAATGCGCAGCCGAGGATTGTCTGGGAATCGCTGCTGGAGCAGATCAAAGCCACCCCTAACGCCAAGATTCTGGCGACCGAGCCGGATAACATGATGGTGTCATGGATTGAGCAACCCAACGCAGGCGGGGCTCCGGCGAAATTGAAGAAGAAGAAGGGGGCGGCATTTACTGACTGGGACCAACTAAGCGCAGCAGAGGCGACCGAAGCGGGGAATGACAGGGTGGCGATCACGACTGCGTTGGTTGCCAGCGCGCCCAGTGGTTCTCTGTTGCGTTTTCGCCGGGTTTACTACGGGATTCGCACGCAGCCGCGGATCGCTTATTCGTCAGGCGCATACGAAAGCCTGCTGACGAGCCGGCTGTCGGAAAAGCTTAATGCCAAGGCGGTGCCCAGGTCATAAGTTCAGCGTTGCTAATAACACATTTTAGGAGATGAAATCCATTAACGTTTTTGCACCGATTGCAGGAGTGGCTGCAATTTGCCTGGTCAGCGGTTGCGCGGCCCCACGGTCGGATGTGGGGGGGGCAAGTATATACGGCCCCCGTTATCATTCCGGGTTCGCAGGCATGAAGGTCCCGGCAGCGGAAACCATCGAAGCCGCGTCGAAGGGCAACTGGCGCTTCAACGCACCCGTAGATAAGGTCTGGGCGGCTTGTCTGGAGGTTGCCTCCCAATACCAGGCGGTTATCGGGTTAGAGAGGAAAGAGAATGCACGAATCCTATGTGTCATCAAGGGGCGCGATGCGCAGATCGCTGCGAATGATCGTGCGCGGGAGGCTACTTTTGGCGGCTGCTACGAGCACTGGCTGGCAATCGCGGTCGTTGAGGATTCGGGAGGAGCCCGGGTTTCCTTGGCATCGTTCGACCCATTAACAGGCCAATTTAAGTCCGCGCCACCAGCGGAGCAGGCCCTTTTCGCTCAGGTACAGATACAGGTGAGCTCCGTTGTTCTTTGGGGGGAGAAGTATGCAGATATCGACTGGCTGAAGAGACAACCTCGTTTGGGAACGAAGACAGGGGGTTCAGCTGCGACGGTCAAGTTCGAGGACTACGAGATCATTTTGGGCAACTGGATTGCGAAGCGGTTGAGGCTGGATCTGGGATTGGTGCAATGTCCGGAGGTGACCTTCTCGCTAGAAAGAGCGGCGAGACAACTGAAGCAGGCGGCCGGGATCTCGGACATGTCCGGCACGGTAAGTATCCTCGGCTCACCGAACATTAATGCCTTCGCGACCCCGAACGGAGATATTTATGTCACCTCCGGGCTGCTGGACTCAGCTCAGTCCATTGATGAGGTGGCTGCGGTCCTGGCGCACGAAATCCAGCATCTGAAGAACCATGACATAGCGCGGAAATTGAGTCGCCAGCAAGCCGGTGACGCCGGCTCAGCCGCGATACGGACAGCGGCCGCAATGGCTGACATAGGCATGATGTTTGTCGGAGCAGGCGGGGGATATGCCTCGCAGGCGGCGCAAAGCGGGGCGCACTTAGCCGGCGAGGCGATAGCTCAGAAGAGCAGCGACTATCTGCAGACAGGAATGCTGGAGAATTTTTCAGAGGACGCCGAGATTCGGGCTGACGAAAAAGGTTGTGAAACATTATACCTGGCCGGTTTTTCGGTTGATGCGAACATGTCGCTGCTGGCGGGCTTGAAGGAGAAGCAAGGCATGCTCTTGGCTGCGAAGTCGCCGGTCATGTCAAATCTTATCAATATGAAGCCGGGTTTGGACAAGCGGATGGAGAAGATGGCAACAACCATTTCCCGGGTGAAAAGCCAGGGGGACAAGGCGCCCTAATCATTTCTGAATGCGCGACCAATTTCTGGTTCCAACACGAACAAACAACAACTCTAATCATGCTATGACTCAACGAAAAAACATTATTCAGATGTTGGCGCTTCTTGGCTTGGCCCTTATCACAGGCTGCGCCGCGCCAAAGTATATAAGCAAGGATTTTGATGCGGACAAAGTAGGGGCTGTCGCCTGCCTGCCATGCATTGACGCGCGAGCGCGGCCCGACCCGAAGCACGACTTCAAGTATTTTGGCAGCCAAGCCACGGCCGCGGTGGTTTGTGGAACGAAGTTTGGACGGCGTTACCAACTGGTTTACACGACCTACATTGGCGACGTGGCCGAATACTCGGCCAAGGTCATCGAACCCGCGCCGGACAAGCACGCCGATCCGGCCGTAGTAAAGCAAATGGGGCCGCCAGCCGCTAAGTGGGTGCTCGTTCCCGTCTGCGAAGATCTGAACCACTGGAACGCCCTGCTTGCGCAGGGCGCCAGCGCGAAGATCTCGCTTTACCTTTTCAACAAGGAAACCGGGGAACTGTGGTGGAAGGGATGCGGCGCGGCCTCGGAAAGCTACGGTTTCTTGATATCAGGGATCGCTGAGCTTTTTGACAAGTATGCTTATGAGAATGACGTGATCATGATGGCGGGCTCGACCGCAAGCGGAACGTTGCCGAGACCGAAAAGTGCAGCCATCAAGGCTGGTCGCGGTTACTTCTTTAACCGTGGAACGGTTCAAACAGCAGCAGGACTTCAAAGGATAGCCGTTACACCAACGATAGATGGACGCCGACGGATTAGTGAAAAGAACCCTTACGAGCCAAAGCCTTTTCAGGACAAGATTGTTAAGGTCCTGTGCGGTAAGGGATTCGATGCCGCTCCGGTTGACAGTTATGGCCAGCAGACTGTACCCAGCAAGGAACAGGTGAGTTTTGCCGATGTGGCATTTGGCAAGTCACTAGGGATAGATGGATACCGCTACGTGATGGTTCCCGTAGCAGAAGAGATGGGCAGATTTCCCCGTTTTGGGCATTTCTGCGAGGCCACGATGTATCTTTTTGATACGGCCACAGGGGAAGTGATCTGGCAGGGCACCAGTTTTGACAGCTCTCCCGAAGGGTCGATCAAGGCCCTTGGCAAAGGGTTCCCCAAACGCAAAACATTGCCCAAGTGATCTTGTTCCCGCATCAGGAGTATCGTGCTTCCTCATAATGCGGGCACAGGCGAACCATCGGTCGGGCGCATGAGCCGTAGGGCGGCTGACATGAGCTATTGTTCATATGAGATGTTGGTTGGGAATTGGAGCAGGCGCGGCAGCGGTTCTCGCGGCGATGGCTGGGGAACCCTCCGCAGGCCAGCCGGTTTCAAGTTGGACTGACCTCCATCGCGCAGTTGAGGCGGGGGATGCCGCAAAAGTCCAAACCCTGATTGGTCAGGGGGCGAAGGCGAACGCCGGCGGGGGCAGGTGGAATGTGACGGCTTTTCATCTTGCTGCGGAAACAGGCAACCGTGAGCTGGTGGAGTTACTCCTGAAGAGCGGGGCGGATCCGAACGCCCAGGAAACTCGGGTCAATGCGACCGCCCTCCACCTAGCGATTCAAAAGACCAATGCCGCAGTTATCAATCTGCTCCTGGCTGATAGCAGGACTGACCCGAACCTTGAGCTTAACAACGGGTTCACGGCTCTGAAGATGGCGGTGGTGCAGGCCAACCGCGAGCTGGTTGAGAAGCTGATCCAAAAGGGGGCGAAGCTCGAAAGCCCGGAAGGGCAATTCGGGCCGCTGCACTTGGCGGCGGAGGCGGGCGCGGTGGAGGTCGCCCGGGTGCTCCTGGATAAGGGCGCCAAGGTGAACGCGAAAGGCGATCTTGGACTCACGCCGCTGCATCGCGCGACGCAGCAGGACCATGTGGAGATGGTAAGGCTGCTGCTGGAGCGCGGGGCGGAGGTGGACGCGAAACACGAGGCGGGGGCGACTCCGCTGCTCGTGGCAGCCATATCGAGCAATCTGGATGTGGCGAAGACGCTGCTAGAGCATCATGCGGAGGTGAACGCTGCGAATGAAGAAGGCATGACGCCGTTGCTGGCGGCTGCCTCTGTTGGTGATCTGGCAATGGTCAAGCTGCTGCTGACCTACAAAGCCGATGTGAAAACCAGGAGGAGAGGAGGATACACGTCTCTCCACCTGGCAGCGATCGGGGGTTATCCGATGACGGCGGAGGCGCTGATCAAGCACGGAGCCGACATCAACGTGGAGACGGATCTAGGGCACACCCCCTTGTTCCTCGCCGGGGAATACGACCGCCCGGAGGTGGTGGAACTGCTGAAGCAGCTGAAGGCGAAGTAGCGGGAAGGGAGCGAAAGCGTGAAATCCAAATCCTTGCTGGGCCGAGGGCTCGCGATTGCGGTGGCGATTTTGACGGTTATCCTGCCGTGCCGGGCGGTCGAGCTGCTAATTTCTGACAGCGGGCGCAACACTTCCTGGATGCGGCAGCTCAAGGTCGGGGATTCATTTGACGTCGCCGGGGGAGACAACAAGCCTGTGGGTGGGATCTTCAACTTGTCCTCTTCTATCGGGCAGTTCCTGCTGCCGATGCCTGAAGACCTGGAGTTGTCCAGAATGACCCGGGCTCAGGAGGACAACCTGGTGAGAGAATGGGGCGAACTAATTCTGGACCGCGTTCACCTGGCAGTGGAGAACCGGGAGGCGGGCTTCGAGATTCGGTTGCTGCAAAATACACCGCGGCCGCGCACGGCAGGGGATGCATGGTCAGAGAATCCGAATGCGGACGTATTTGCGCGGATTGCCTATGCCTCGATTGCGAAGACGGTGGACTACCTGAAAGAACGGGAGGAGCCGGTAAAAATCACCACCGCGCTGGCGGACAGCGGCTCCGGGATCTTTGCGCGGGCGATTGATTCCTGGCGGCCATACGCATCGGCTTTCCGGCGGGTGGACTTTGTCCACGGGCGGGCGAGTCTCAAGGAAAGCCGGCAGGTGGTTGCGGTGCTCGGGGCCGGCAGGGTCCGGCTGTTCATCAATACAGCAGGCAGTCCGACACCGGCAATGACGGTTGGCCGGCGTGAAATTGCCGAAGCGTTGCAGGCCGAGTCCCGTGGCCTGATGGTGCTTTGCGTGCGGCCGGAAAACTCGAATCCGCCGGAGTCCAGCCAACCAGGGCTGGGTGCGGACTGGATGGATGTCCTCACGGGATCTACTCCCTTGATCGTCGAGAAGGTGACGGGCAAACCCTCGGGGGCAGGGAGTCTTGGCCTACCCGGGCGGAAGACCGCCTTGGGGACCGAAACGAAATCAGAAACACTAAGATGAAGAAAACGCGTGTCTTGTTTATGAAAACGAAATTACCATATCAGTGCCGAGCCCATAGGGCTATTACGATGAGTGCCTTCGTTACTGGCTTTCTCGTGATAACACTCTTCTCCCTCGCGTATCCCATGCAGGGCGCGGAACGCGACGAGGTGGCAATTGCATCATCCATTGAAAAGGCCCTGATTTCGGAGGATTGGAAGACCGTGTCGGGGCAGTTGAGCGGTGTGGAAACCAATGGAGCGTCGGCTACTCTTCGCTTAATCAAGGGGCATGCCTGCCTGGCCCTGAACGAAAACAATGAGTCCTTCGGTCTCTTTCTGAGCGTTGCTTCCAAACCGGATCGCGCGGCGTATGCGGACTGGGCGTCTTCGCTCGCGGCGAGGAATCCTGAAAATGCGATAGCCTGGTACTTCAAGGGGGATGCGCTGGCCCGGCAGACGAATTGGAACGGGGCGGTTGGCAGCTTTGACCAAGCCCTGAAACTCAACCCTAAACACGCCCTCACTCTGAACGCTCGTGGTGTGGTCTTTGCACAACAAGGTAAGGTCGCGCTGGCCAAGAAGGACTTTGTAGAGGCGGTCAGCGCCAGCAATGGCTCTCTGGCCGATGCCCACGATAATGTCGGGTATCTCTGGATTCAGCGGAAGGATGGGGCCAAAGGCGCATTGGAGGCTTTCAAGAATGCAATTTCACACTCTTCCCGGTTCGCTTTAGCGCTGCACGGAAAGGGGTGCATTGAACTGGTGTGTGGGAATTACGAAGACGCTCGTCAGGACTTGCAGGCAGCCGATGGCTGCGGCAATCAGTTCGCCAGGATCTTCATTGAGAACGAGGCTCGTTTTGCGGCCTGTGGGCTCGGGCTCAAACCCGATCAGTTGTTGGCGGCGCTGGCCGACCCAGGCATGTCACTCAGTGCAAAGGCTGAACTCGTGGATGGTGCAAAACGAGATTTCGGAGTAGCTCGGAACCTTGAGAAGATGTCATATGTACCCTTTAATCAACACCTATCGCAGTTTTTCGATGGAATGGGGATGAGAAAGGCCGCGAGGTTGGACGTCGATTACGGGGCTGGAACGGCAAGGAAGGAGTTATCCTCGGGGGACATTTCACGAGCGGTTGATTACGCGGGCCGTCAAAAAAGTCAGAATGGAAGTTTTATGGGAGATTATGCCCAGAACCTATTGTCCACGGGTAAGGAAGGTATACCCAGCTCTGAAGGGAAGATCGATCGTGGAGGTATTGCGAAGAGTTTAATAGATCGACAAATCAGCATAAATAACGACTGGAAGGATCTTAATAACCGGTACAGCGACATCATGCAGAAGAGCTATGGCGCCGAGTTCTCTGGGGGGGCGACACGCTCTCGCGAGGCGGGAGGGGTGCTTGTCCAAGTCAGGATTCAGAACGGCAACTGGCCATTTCTTCCATTTTACGGGCTAGCCTACACGTTAGAGGATTGACAGAAGTGCACGCAGAAAAAACATGACCGGAGTTCCTCAAGTGGCGCTGCGATTGGTGCTTGGGATGCTGATGGCCAGTCTGTTTATTGACCGGGCTTGTGGTGCCATCTCCTACCATGCTTTTTCACTCAACGAAGCACAGCGGCAACTTCAGATGACTGGCAGGCCGAGTTTGGAGGTGTCGGAAATTGGAGGAATCACACGCCCCATGGCCCTAGTGCTGGATGAGGTTAACCGTGATGTTCTGCTGGTCGGTGAGGCCGACCCATCGAAGCAGCGGATTTCCATGGACGACGCAGTGGTTGCGATACGTGCTGTCCTGAAGCATGGCACGGTGCCGTTAATCAGCATTGATCGAACAGCTACCAGCCAACGCAGCGGCGCGCAGGTTGTCCGTTTCGAGGGAGGGATCGAGAACACGAGATTTGGCCGGGACCTTTTGGAGTCGGACGTGGTGCTGAAGAAGCTGGGGTTGGGCGTGCTTCCGGGGGCCCCGCAGGGAGTGAAGTCCTACGCGGAAATGGCGGCGGAACGCTGGAAGTCCAGCAAGTCAGATTTGGCGGTAATGAGCCGGTTCTGGTTTATGCCGTCGGAAAGGTCGCAAGTCGCAACCAACCGGGGCGTCGCGTTCATTGACCACCTGTCCGTAGCCGTGCTGACTGAGGTCATTGGGGCAAGTCAGTCGGCATCGAACACACCCCCGAGAGACGAGATTGCAGAGCTTTTTGCAGGCGATATCAACCGGCAGATGGATGCGCTTGCCAGGGCACATCCTGCCGTCGGGCGGCTGGGGGCGTTGTTCCGGGTCACGGGCCTGATGCAAGTGCTCGGGGAATGGAGGAAGGCTTACGGGGAAAGGCTATCAGGTCTTAACTTCTGGACTGAAGCTTACCAGGTCAGGAAAGAGCTGACGGCGGATCGGGTGGATTTGCTGAAGAGCGCGCCGGTCAAACGAGCGGGGGATGAGGCTTCATTGACCATTGATGGCGGTATTGATTTGACGATGCTGTTGACTGAGTGGAAGGAGGGGTCATCAGCCGCTTTGAGGCAACTCGTTCTTCTCTCCAGGCCAGCGACCAATTCGCTGGTGTGGATGGTGCCACTGGACGAGGAGCCCAGCGCGATACTCCTTTCCGACCTGGCACAGGCTGCGGCGCGGAATCAGCTTTCCGGTGATGAGGCGATGACGCTGCGAGGGGTTATTGATTACCCGGATGGGCGGTCGTTTGCTCCGGTGCCATTTCGGTCCGCCAGCGTCAGCCCTTCGGCTTTAAACAACTTGTTTGTTCGCCAGGGACCGGATTTAAGGCGGGGGCCCGCATCGCATTATGCGTCGATTCCAAGTTCTTCTGCTATCAGCAAAGAGGCATTACCAAGCCGGTTTGAAATGAGTCGTTACCCGACTCGCCCCAGCGTGGGTGCCAACATTCCCGGGGCGCCTATTCGAGAATTGAGCACGCGTTCATTTTCTAATGAGCGGTACTCGGCCAATGTCTTTCGCAACCCCCTTAGCGGGTGGGATCCGCAGAACACAGATTTCCATGCGCCGAAGGCTTTGGAGTCATTAGGCATTGCTCGTGGAGTGGCGAACTCATCTTCTCTGGTATCATGTGAGAGACCGTCGGCTGCCAATACCATGGTGTCTCCGGTTAAGAATGAGCAAATACGAGCGAGCAACGCTCTTACAAAAGAGTCCCTCAATCCACTTGATCATGTCACACGAGTGGAGGCTTTGAAGTTCTCGGATCTAGTTTATGATGGGGATTTCGGAAGCAAGCGCATGCCGGATGGCTGGAAGTTGCTGCGGTCCGGCGATGGCGGGCTGAAGGATTCGCCCCTGCGGTGGGCGGTTTATGAGAGGCTTTCAGACGGGCAGCGGGTTCTGTCATTTGCTGGAACCCGAAGTGCCGGCGATTGGGCCGATAATGTATATAGTTCCAGCTCCGAGGTCGGAGCGCAGAGATTGATCCGTGGAGATCCTCTTTTATATAAGGCCTTAGGACTCAGTCCGCATTTTCAGTATGACCAGGCATATCAGAAGGCGTTGAACGAAATACACGCGAACAAGTACAGCGGCAGCGGAAGATCACTGGTCCTGGTCGGCGACTCCAAGGGCGGGGGAGAGGTGGAGTACGTTTCTGCAATGACAAAAACGCCAGGAATCGTCCGAAACCCTGCGCCGCTCGGGGATGATCTGCGTTCACGAATCCCGGAAGAGAATAAGAAATGGGCGAACAACGGGGGTGTTCTGAGGCTTGAGTTAAAATCAGACCCGGTTAGCAAGGTAGACGTCCTTCCTGGGAGCGTACACTTAGGAAAGCAAGAGTCTTATGAGATTCCAACGGCATGGCGAGACGAATTCATGCATACCGTAAGGTCTCCCAATCCCGTCCAAGCCATCGGTGGCATGGCCATGTATAGCTATTACAGCCACACAGAAAGGGATTTGTTGCTCAGGGCAGTAATGGACAAGGAAGGTACGCCTTCAGCCATGGCCACGCAGCAAGCTGGTGAAGGGCGGAAGCGCAGCCTGTCAGTGACCTCTGACGTAAGGACTCCTAACCTCAGCTCGGTGGTAAAGTCTTGGAACGAGGCCGTAGGCACCAAGTCCGTCGTGCTTACTGGCTCCGGGAACGGGGCCACGCAGGAACGGCTGCGGCGCGATCTGACCAGTTCTGGTTTAAGAGTGAAGAGTGCGTGGGCTGCGGAGGGACGCCCGGCCTATGTTGATTTCAAGCCGGCTTTATCCTCAAGCCTGTCAGGGCGGATGCCGAGCCCGAATCGTTACCAATCCTTTGATCAAAGCAGTCTCCGAGACTTGAGCTTTAATCGGACGCTGTACCAGCCCGCCAGGGAATTGTCATTCAACCAACCGTCTTATCGACCGGCTGATTTCAGCGGTTTAAGGAATCAATCTTTCCGCCCCTCTTTCTACGAACCGAACGTAAAGGGCGTGCTTCTGCAGGGTGCGGCGCAAGTTGAGGGCGGAACAGTGGGCACGGGCGAACTTGGGCTGGTCTTTCAAAATAGCGACGGGCAGGTGGACTTTACGAAATTGCGCCGGTTTGCGACGGCTTTGTGGGCGGCGTATCTGAGCGTGGAGGGGCCGGGCATTTCGATTGACCCGATGGGGCCGAAAGAGAATACACACCACGTCCGGCACATCGGTTGTGTTCGGGGCACGGACCTCGGGCGCATTATGCGCGAGACGGATTACCTGATGAAGCGGTGGTTCATCGGCACACACCGGCCTGACATTCCTGGTTTCCTTAATCCCGATGACATTTCGGCGCAGACCGGCAACCGAGTCGTGGGACGGCCGAGCCGGTTTTGGCTGCTGTCGGAGGGGCTGGCATTCAGGAAGGCCGGGGGAATGCTGGTTTTGTCGGCCGGGCGGATGACGGTGCAAACAGAGTACCTGGATGACGAGCGGAAGGGCGAAAAGAACCCGGAGAACGAGCGTGTTGCGAAGTGGTTTACCGACAACTACGACCAGATTTCCGAGAAGTATCCGATCTACCAGGAGCTGTTTGAATACGCGCAATTGGTGGGGCTTGGCACGTATTTGAAGGAGCAGAAGATGCCGTTGCTCTGGTTCCTGCTAAAGAACCGCGAGATGATCCTCACCGAGCGGGCCGTTGACGAGGTGCCAGCCCTGAGAAAGCAGTCGGGCTACAAGTGGTTTGTAAATTGTTCCGGCGGCGTTGAGCTGGAAGCGACGAAGTCTGTGCGCGACAAAACGAAGGTCACCGAAGACGCGGAGCTCGCCAAGACCGTGAGCCGGGCGAGCGCGGAGGCGGAGGCTCAGCCGGGCAGCGGGAAACAGGTGTCTTTCACGCAGGAGAACACCAGCTACACGGTGTCGCAGGCCAAGTCGTTGTCGCTGTCCGGCACCCGTGCCGGCGGGGACACGGTGCAAACGGATTTTGCGAATTTCGAAGAATACAAGGAAGGCGAGGGGGCCAATTCCTGGAAGCTGGTTACGCCCGGCTTGGAGTTAATCCGGCACTACAGTCCGGAACTCAACAGCGCGGCGCAGTTCGGTCCGGGCTGGCACCTGGCAGTGCCTTTTGAGTTGACAGGAGGAAGTCGGGCAGCACTCGAGGCGGGGACGGCTCCCCGCCGGCTGGAATTGCACAACACGTTTTCGGGGGAGCAGGAGGCGTTTGAGCTGAAGCGGATCACCAACAACGGGGTTGCGCGGTTGGTCTATGCGGCGACCCATAAGGGCGGATTCATTGAAAACGTGGCCTTTTTGAATGGTGCCTGGCTCATGCAGGATCGGCTGGGGGCGACCTTGAGGTTCGATTCCGAGGGATATCTGACCCAAATGGACCTGCGACCTGATGTGATAGTGCCGGTGAAACTGGGCGATAGAGTTGAGAAACGCAAGGTCCCGGGATACTCGGTTAGGTATGAGTACCGCGCTGCGGTTGGCACAGGAGCAAGGGGGCGGCGATTGGACAAGGTTGTTCAGGGATTGACCGCGGCTACGCTGGAATGGGATGATGCGTCCGGCACGCCCCGCATCAAGGCCGTTCGGATGTCGCGCTCCGGCGGCCCGGCCGAGCGGGTTGGATACGAGTATGGCACCGACGGGCGGTTGTCCGCCGTTCAGACGCGCGGCGGAGCGACGAGGATTCAATACCGGGACAACGGGATGCGCGTTGTGGCCAGTGCGAAGTAGTTGAGCATGTCTTTGGCACCCAAAAAGCAGGAAAGAGGACCGGTTAAGAGCCGGCGGCGAGACCGGTGGGCGGAAGGGCCGGTATTCACCAGCGGACTGATCGGGGCGCTAGTAGTTGCTGTCGCTTATGTACTGGTGATGCCACTGGTCGCGAACACACATTTTGGGCGGGTTTTAACAGACAGCGCGTGGGTCGGGAAAACCATTTTCACTTTCGGCTTCTGGGCGCTGGCATTGCTCTGCTTCAAATGGCGGAATGTCGAGCGCCTCCGGGAGCTGCTGCAAGCGGATTTGCTCCCGATGGCGGTGGGGAAGACCGTTACGCCGGAAAACTCGACCTTGTTTGTGCGCTACATTCAGTCTTGCTGGGGTGACCAGGCGAGGCATCCGCTGGCGCGGCGGCTGGTGCAGGCGCTAGCGGCAGTGGCAAAGGGCCAAAGCCGGCCGGAAATACAGCAGTTGCTTCGGAGCCAGCACGAGGCTGATGTGGACCAGATAGAAGGAAGCTTCAGTCTGGTACGAACGTTTATCTGGTCGGCGCCGATCCTTGGGTTTATCGGGACGGTGCTGGGCATCGGGTTCGCCATTGGAGGGTTTTCGGTATCCATGGGGGCGGCGGAAGACTTGACGGCGGTGAAGAGCTCGCTCGGGCAGGTGATAGCAGGGCTGGCGTTTTCGTTTCAGGCAACGTTCGTGGGGCTGGTGGTGAGCCTGGTGTTGGTATTTGCGACCAACTGGCGGCACAAGGCAGAGATGGAGTTTTTGGGGGAGGTGGGGGATTATTGCGAGCACCACCTTCTGAGCCGGGTAACCGCCCCAGCAAACGGGATTGCGACAGGAGTTGAGGATGCGGTCTCCCACGGTGGCAGCGTGGGGGGTCCCTGAGGACGCGTATGCGGCCCGGCCAACAGCAGCACATTGCGTTAACGCTCTGGCCCTTCCTGGATATCCTCTCATGCCTGGCCGGGGCGTTAACAGTCATCATCGCGACGCTGCTGGTAACACAGCTTGTAGAGGACCCGGTGAAGAACCAGGCGGTGAACGACAAGCTGGCGCAGATGCGGAGGGAACTGGAGTGGAAGCAAGCGGAGGTGGCGCGCTACAAGGGCTATATTCAGAAGCAGGCGCAGCAACAGGCGGCAGCGCAGAAGGCGCGGGAGGAATATTTATCCGCGCAGCAGGACCTGGAGGAGCAGTTGAGGCGCCAAGCGATGCTGGTCTCCCTGATGCAACAGAAGGACGAGGCCCAAAGGCAGATCCGGGAGCTGCGCGAACGGTATGCGAAGCAGGAAGCGGAGATCAATCAGCTCCGAATCGCACAGAAAGGACGCGCCACAACCAATATATCCGATCGGATTGAAGTGCATTTCACCGGACGCGGGCAGAACCTGAGGCCGACCTTTGTGGAATGCACACCGGATGGCATTGTGATTCGCGAGGGGAAAGAGATGGGGTTCGTTCGCACGCAGAATATTGGCGCCAGTGACGACTACCGGCGGGTGCTGGGAAGGGCAGGCGAAACCCTGGGCGGGACGGTGATTTTTCTGATTCGCCCTTCGGGGGTTGACGCTTTTGCGAGGGCGGAGGAGGTGGCGCTTCGTGCGGGTGTTCGAAACGGGAAGCTTCCGATTCCGGGTGAAGGGGTGATTGACCTTGGCCCATACGGCGGGAAGACCACAAGCATACCGCCGACTGGAGGCTAGCGCCATGTCCCGACGAAAGGCACCGACAGGCGAAAGTGAGAGCCTCAACGGCCTGCTGGACACCATGACGAATGTCATCGGGGTGTTGATTCTGATGTTGCTGGCTTCTTTCCTGAGCGTGAAGGAGGTGACGCGCATCGTGGAGAAGAAGAGCGCGATGTTCACGAGGACGAAGGGCGAGCAGGTTTCGGAAATGCGGATGGAGGCGGCGACCCTCGACCAGTCTCTGGCCGCCTTGCGGAGCGAGGCCGCGAATCTGGCCGTGCCCGTCTTTATAGAAAATGAGCGTGAGGCAACAGCTAGTGCGAGGGAGGCACTCAATCGGGGCAACGGCATGGCCGGAGAACTTGTGGGGCTTGAACCCCAGACGATGCTGGCAGACTTAAGAACAGCGCAAGCGCGACTGGCCTTGTTGCAGGAGGAGGCAGCATTGCAAGAGAGGACGCTATCTGATTTGAGGCGAAGCAGCGTCGGCAGCGCAGCGCCAAAGCCGAAGACAAAGATCGCCCGGGTGCCGGACCCGGTGCCGGCCCCCAAGGACTCGGAGGGCAATGTTATTTTGTGCCGTTATGGGCGCGTATTGCTTTACAACGAGAAGAGAATGGAGGCTGCGCTTAGAGAGGCATTCAACACGGCAACAGGAGGAGGGAATGCGAAGTCGATGACGGCACTGGAGCTTTACCGGAAGGTACAGGCTTACTTTGATGCAAACGAGGTTGGAGGAGATGGGTTGCGGTGGCGCATGAGCGTCGAATACGACTCGGAGGAAGCCACCGCCAGAGGATATGTTCAGCTGCGGGCGAGTGTCGAGTGGGTGCGGGAGAGCCTGGGAGAGACGCTGGAGCAGATCCAACAGAAGGGTTCCGGCTACCAGGGACTGCTGCGCAGCCTCTCGCCGAGGGCAAATTACTTGAAGTTTCTGGTCTGGCCGGATTCCTTTGCAGAGTATGCGGTAGCGCGCGAAATCGCCGATAGCTTCCAGTTTTCTTCGGGTTGGATTCCCCAACAGGGTGGCGGGATGGATGTGGTGATGGCCAGGACTGTTCAGAAGACGCAGTCACCGCTGGAAGTTCCACGCGTGGCGCAACGACCTCAGTACCACGGCCCCGGACTAGTGCACATCGGCTTGGGCGGCGGTGGAGGGGGGGGGGCGGCGCCATCATTTGGAGGCGGAGGTGGCGGCGGAGCCGTGGGGGGTGGAGGTGGCGGAGTCTCCCACGTGGATTGAAGGGGGCCGGCGCCAATCGCTTAATTGCTCGCGCTGATACTGACGGTGTAGATCTGGTTCGTGGATTGGGTGTAGGCGATGTGCAGCCGGAAGTCCTTAGAACCGAGTTGGAGGGTCTTCTGGGACTCTGATATCTTAGGATTCAGGCGGGACAGAGTGGAGGCAAGGACCGACATGGCGTGGTCGTGTTTGATGGCGATGCCTTCCAGTTCAACCAGGCCGGGGTAGGCTTTGCGCGGCTCGTGCTCATACTGCGGGGAGCCGTAGTAAACCGTCAGCAGCATGATCTTCCCGCTTTCTGGATTGGGGATGGCCATGATTCCGTAGTCGTCAAACACGAAGCCGGAGTTGCCGGATAGAGTTCTGGCTTTGCCCAAAACACGCTCGAGGTCATCTTTGGTTGGCTGCCTGGGAAGGGCCTTGCCGTTTATCCTCCAGCTATCGCCGATGATACTGATGCGGTCACGAGGTCGGTCTTTGGATTGTACCTGGTCCAGCAGGCGTTTTGCCTCCTGGCTGGCAGGATTGAGTTCAAGGACTTCATGAAGTGCGGCCACGGCGGTATCGGTCCGGAACTCGCTGTCGGCCCGCGTGGCACAGGCGAGGAGCTCCTGTTCCGCCTGCGCGGGAAGGGACTCATACGCGAGCCGGGCGTCGGTAAGCATCTGCTGCGCCTTTTCGGCGTTGCCGGACTTGAGCTGGTCTGCCGCCTGAGCCAGTGAATCATCCGCATCGGCGAGGAGTTTCTTGGTCAGCGGCTGCCCGCGCGCGACCGGACCGATCTTCCGTCGGGCAGATTCGGCGATGGGTTCGACGCTGGCCTGCTGCGTCAGAAAACTATCCATTTGTGACGGGAGCCTGGAGAGCGTCTCAAGGTCGGCGACAGCAGGGCCGGAGAGCGCGCTGGCAGCGACCTTGTTCCCTTGGAGAATCAGGCTTCTCGCTTGCTCGATCGAGTCCTTGGCGCGCTCATATCTTGGACTGCCGAGAACTGCGGTACTGCACAGCGTTAGGAGGCGGGACGCGATGGTATGGGTCGTGCGGGCATTCTGCAGTTCTTTAAGCAGCCTCTCCTGATCGGCTGGAGCGCGTTCGCTGAGGAGGCGCACATTCAAGGCCTCGATGTTCTTGCGCGTCGAGACTAGATTAGTCTCCAGTGTTGCTTGCTGGCTTTGGAGTGAGTCAATGAGTTGCCTGGCCCGGAGGGTATCGGCTTCGCACTGGACACCCGCCCGCTCCTGGAGTTCTGAGGCTTGTCGCTCGAATATCTCGGTGGCGGCACTCAGTTGGATCTTTGCCTGGTCCTGTTTCCCGGATTTGGCGGCCTCCGCGGCGGTTTGTAACAGGGTTTCTGCTTGAGTGATCTCCGGGGGATCGGGGGTATTCAGAAGCTTGGAGAGGGTACGCCAACGCATCGCGGCGTCGGCAAGGCGGTCTTGCGCATTCGCGGTTTCCTGGCGGGAGACCATGCTCTTTATGAGTGCTGCTGTGGCGGCGCTGTAGAGGTCGCAGGCTTCCTGAAACGCCGCGCCTGCCGAGTCGTCATTCCCCGCAGTGAGGAGGGCTTGTCCCTCCGCCAGTCGGGTAGAAGCTCGCTGGACGGCTTCGGGCGGGGCGGTACCAGCGGCGGGAGCGATTTGCCTCCACGCCTGCTCGGCGTACTTGGCCCGATCAGCGGTAACGCGGGCTTCGTGCTTTTGGCTGAGAGCTTTAAGTTGAGCGGCGGGCACCGACTGGAATCGTTCAGCGGCCAAATCATAGGCCATCAAGGCATCCTGGTACTTCCGATCAAGAAATCGGAAGTCGCCTTCCACGAAAGCATTTTGGGCTTGCTTGACAGCTTCCGGCACTTCGACATAGGGCGAAGCCGATAAGCGACGCCAGCCCGTGCCCAAGGTCATCGTGCGCAGCCTTGCCTCCTGCGCAATGTTCCGCCGGCCGAGGATTTCCTTGCCGGCACGCAGGCCCGCTTCGTAAAGGAGATTGGCACGGGCGTACAGCGGTTTCGCCCGTTCGAACTCGGAGTTGGCCCAAAATTCATCAGCCCTGGCGAGGAGTTGTTCCGCCTCCGGTATGTGTGGAGGAAGGGCGTCCGTATAATCCAGGAGAAACGATCGCCACTGGGTCACCGTAGCGTAAACTGCCTGACGGACATCCTCGGTGGCTTGCTTTGCTTGATTCTGCTCCTTCCCCATGTGCGTTCTTCCGGCAAAGAGGCCAATCGTGAGCACTATCAGCAGGGCGAGGGCGAGGACAAAATTAGTTTTGGCCTTGGGCCACCGGGAAGATGCCGCAACCGCGCCTTCGAGTAAGTTGGCGAACTCTTCAAGTGAGCGCACTTTCGCCTCGAGTGCCTGGATCAGCGCGGACCGGAGGGCGGGGTTTTGGATATTACGGACGGCTTGCTCTGGTTCTTCTGAGGTCGGGCCAGGTATAAGAAGTCGGATCATCAGCCGGGCGATATCTCCGGCGCTGCCGATTGTTACTGGAGAATTAAAGTCTTTGGCAGCTGACTGCTGGCCTGGATGGAGGGCCAGGACGAAAATCGAGCCGCCAGTGTCGAAGAAGATCCACTTCGGATCGAGGAACGTAATGAAGCCGCCCTTGAATGCCTGTGCAAAACCGGCGCACAGGGAACTACCGATGCGCGCGGCTTCAGCTTCGGTCGCAGACCAATTGTTGTGTTCTAGCAGCGCAATGTTGTCAGCGAGGCTGGTCAGGCTGGGAGGATACGCAACGGCAAAAAGCTTTCCATCCGCTCGAATAGTTGTTCGAGGGAAGAGGAGTGAGACTCCAAGCTGTTGAATGTGGGTTTCCGGCGGCGGGGTCGCCTGGACAGCTTGCCTTGGACTTGCGGCGGATAGCTCGATAAGGATCGCGTCTTCCCCAGTGTGAATGTCCCGGCATAAGCAAGGGCCGAGTTGATTTTCGGTGCCGGGAAAAACGAGCCAGAACCGGTCCAGCAGAGTCTTCTGGAGGTTGCGAGAAGGAGGGGTCTCTGGAGAGTGGGCCTCATTGCTGGGTAGCGCGTTCATGATGGGGTTGGATCTGAATCAAGATGTCGTTGTTCTGCCGGCTCAGCGCGCTGGTGGTGATGACGGAGGATTGCTGCGTCGCAAAAGCTTATTACCCCACCGTTCACCGTAAAACATCTGGGTGTCCAACTGCTGCTCCAGTTGCCTGGCGACCATAGCAGCCGCCTGGATGCAGCCGGGCATATCCTTCAGAAGGGGGACTTTGCCATCTCTGTCTGCCGGTGTGTTACCGCCGCTAGCTACTGGCGCGAGCGTTCGTTCATCAAGCAAGGCCAGGTAGTAATCGCATGAGTCGGCAGATTTCGGTTCCACGAGAGCCGCCATGAGCACGTCGGCTCGCTGGGTGGCGTTGGTCTGGGTCGGGTCCGGGATTGATACTCTTCTGGCGAATGTGGCCTGGTGTCGTTCGGGATTGATGTCAATAACTACGTCGTACTGCGACAGGACACAGAGAAGATTAGTCCACAACCTTTCCACAGGAACCGAGTAGGGATTTCCCTGAACCGCCTGCCTAATTCTTTCGGGTGGGACTTCAGGGACGTTGCGAAAATGTCCTCGAAACGCAGCGGCGTAGTTTGTGGCAGAGTTACTGGGCCTCGATTTCTGCCACAGAGTGGATTGGCGCGGGGCGGCTTGGCCGATGCTCGCTCTATAAATATCGGTGTCTATCGCGCGAAGGAGCTGCCTTTCGTAGGCGCCGTTGGAATAGGCCTCCTGACCAAAATCAGCGCTACGACTGAGAGCAAAGAGCGTCAGGAGGCATCTATGATTGTCGAGCACGGTCACAAGGGCGGAGCCATAAACGTAACTGCCCCAGCGAGCTGGTGGTGTTGTCCGCACGTCCTGACTGTCACCAGATGAGGCGTCGGTAGGCAGGGCGATGAATGACCCGGCGGTGTCACACCACGTCAACAGCCCAGATGCTTTGTCGAAGGCAAGAATGTCGGCGCCGCGACGCACCAAGCAGGAGAAAACGGAATCGCAAAGGGTCTTGGGCTCGGTTGTGAACGTCTTCTCGCGCACGTAGGGGGCGCTGATTCCGGTGGCCTTGAATTGGGTGATAAGGTCTTTGGAATCCCGATCTGATGCTGTGCAGACATCCAGGCTGAGCAGAGCCGCGAAGCACGCAGCGAACGCCCCCTGGTGTCTGATGACGCTGCTTGTGGTCATTTTTGAGGCGGCGCATTAGTGACGCTGGTGCTGCTAGTCCAGTAATCATCCAGTTTCTTAATTACCTTCTGTCCCGCCGCGCCGTTGTAGCCGGCCATTTGCATGAACGCCAGGCCGAAACGGTCCTTGAGGTGGCGTTTCTCCGCATCAGTATCTTCAGTTGCCACTTCAACCAAGTAGATGCTTGTGCCGAGGGTTTTCTGGGTGAAGAGCACCGGCACCCAACCCAGGGCTTGATTGACCGTGCGACTTACCAGCCTCGCGTTGTTTTGATATGCAAGTGCTGACTCCAAGTTATGGTATTTAGGTTCGAGCGGCTTCATTGTCCGCTCGACGATCGGACGCTCCACATACGTGGCGAATGCAGTTCCAGTCGCGCTCATCAAAATAATGCCCAATACCAAATTAGCGCCGTTCTTCAAGCGGTTCTTGCGAAGGCTTTCCTTCATCTCCTTGAGGCGGACGTTTTTAACCTGCAACGCTATTTCGCGTGCGAGTCCGAAGGCGAGCTCGTCTCGATCTTCGACCATATCGAGGTAAGCGGTCGGAATGAAAATATCTCCATTCGCGTAGGATTGAGTGGATAAGAGACCCTCATTGAAAAGAAACACCCGGAAGTGCTTGGCTGCCCCGGCGGCTGTGGCGATTTCGTCCGTCAGGTTTTGGATCTGTTGCTGGATTTCGGGTGCGACCAACTGAATATTTGCGCGTTGGAGGTACGCCGAGTCGGCATTGGCCTGCCAGACCACGGCTTCTTGTTCTTGAGCAGCGAGAATCGTGTTGGCTGCAAGGACGGGCTTCGAAAAAGCGAACAGCAGGGCACATAAGGCACCAAGGGAAACCGACGTTTCAATCAGATGAGCGACCGGGCAGACAGCAACTGGAACCCGCACGGGTTGGGAGCTGAAGACACGAGTTTTCATATTCGGACTGAGCGAATTGTTAGCCTGTGGAAATGTGCGCGTCAAGTTCAGCAGATTAGTGGTCATGGCATTTGCCACTACACTGGTCCAGCCATTGCGTCAGGTCCCGCCCAGCCTCTTCCGCGTTGCGGCGCTTATACATCCAGCGAAGTTTCTGCAGGCAATGGTCACCAGCCTGAGGTAAGGCGATTGCGCGAGGATGAAGGAAATGTTCTCCGGCGAGCCACCAGCGTTCGATAATATGCTGGCGCTGCTGAAACAGCGGGAGACCGGATTCCACCACCTTTGACCTTGTGCCACTTTCACCCTTGAAACCTTCCGCCCCGGCAGGACCTGCGAAAAGTGAATATGACCCCGTGTTTGCCGAGTTGGTGTGGGTGTACAGAGGAAGGGTGGAAACGCCCTGAAACTGCTGATTTAGGATTCCTAAGTCCCTCGCGTCTGCCAATTCCACCACATCGGCTGCTTGTGGCTCAAGCGGCGGTTGCCATAGGTTGCCAGGATTCAACTATTGCAGTCCGTTCGAGCGGATGTCATGCGATTGAGTCGTGGCGCCTGAAAGAGGCATTCCGCCATTATTTAATCTGGGTGGCTGACTGACGCAAGCCGGCCCCGCTGGTCGTGGTCCGCGGCTTCATTTGCCGGGCAGTTACCACTATGGCTTGGGGTCGCTTGAGCCAATCAGCCACCCAGATTATTTTATAGGGCGTTGCTGAGTGTTTTGACTCTATTCCCAAGCTGTATCGGAAAAGTGGCTACAGTCCGGCACGGACGTATGCAAGCGGCTTCTTCAGAATGAGGGCGGAAATGCCGCACTTCGGAGAGAAATTCCTGCCTCTGATGGGTCGTCGGGTCGTCTCCGGCGGTGAACCGGCCTGTGTCGACGGTCGAGGGTTGTGGCTCCAGCATAATATCGAAAGCGAGTCCAAAACGAGTCCACGGCGAGTTATAGTTTTGGATTCATTTTGGGTATGTTCATACAATCCTTGATTCTGTTGGTCAAAAGTGGTGGCTGGGGGCGGAATTGAACCGCCGATTCAATTCCGACCTAGGCAAAGTGATAGAACCCCTGCAAATAAACCTCTTTGAGCGTTGACAAACGTCCCTGTATGTCTTACTCTGTGCTTACTTTATGGCATACGTCTGGAAACATCCGAATAGCCCTTACTGGACTGCAGGCTTTCGCGATGAACAAAACCGTTGGGTGAAGAAGTCCACGAAGCTGCGCAATCGCACAAAGGCGTTGGCCCTGGCGATTGAATGGGAGCGCGTCTCGAGCCTGGCCCGCGAAGGCGTGTTGACTGAAGCGGTGTGCCGGGAAGTAATCGGCGGCATCCTGGAGCGCGTCACAGGCGAGAAGCTGCGCGAGGCCACACTGCGCGAGTTCTGCGCGGAATGGCTGCGTGGCAAGACACGCTCACGGCAGGATGCCACCAGCGTTCGCTACGGGGCCACTGTAAAGCGCTTCTGCGACTTCCTGGGCGCCAAGGCGGACTTGCCCATAGCGGGGATAACACCTCGCGACTGCCAGAGGTTCTATGACCATCTGGCCGGGGAGAGCCTCGCCCCGGCGACCCTGGTGGTTGAGATGAAAACAATCATCAGCCTTTTCAACCATGCCCGACGCCTCGGATTGATCACGACAAACCCGGCGACCGCAGTTGAATTGCCCGAGCGCATTAAGCAGGTCAAGCGGCAGACATTCACGGCAGAGCAGGTGCAGTTACTCATTGACGCAGCCAAGCCCGAATGGAAGACGGCAATCCTGCTTGGCTACTATGGTGGGCTGCGGTTGGGTGACGCAGTGGCGTTGCCTTGGTCTGCTGTTTCGTTCACCGGCAACAAGTTGGTGGTTGAAACGCACAAGACCGGCGAGACGCTGGAAATCCCCATGCATCCCACACTTGAAGCGCATCTAACCAGGTTGGCGGGCGATGAGACGGGCGCCGTCTGCCCCACGCTGGCGGCGGTGCCCGTCGGCGGGCGCAGCGGCCTCTCAAAGCAATTCCTCGCGGTCATGCGCGAGGCGGGCATCGGCAACAACGCGGTGGACACGGGCGGGCAGCGGAAGCTGTCGCGGCTGTCTTTCCATGCGCTGCGGGCCTCGTTCAACTCCACCTTGCACAACAAGGGCGTGGACCAGGAATTGAGGCGCAAGCTCACCGGCCATAAGAGCGACAGTGTGAACGATCGTTACACCCAAACCCAAATGCAAACGTTGCGCGAGGCCGTGAACAAGCTGCCAGCCCTCAAAGCATGAAGAAGAAACGCACGCGGAAACCAAAGGCCGGGATGTCGGCCAACCCCGCCGACCGCGAGGCCCTGCGGCTCCGGGATGAAGCACTCGCGGCGATTCACAAGCTTGCGGCGTGCGCCCGAACTGGCCACCCGATTGCGGCGAACTGGCTTGGCAGCCTGCCTATGTTGGCCACAGACAAAGCGATTGCGATTCTGAGGGATGCCCCCAACTCACCCAACTTCCTGGGATATTGCCTGGCTGGAGCCCTTACCGACGCGGTGGCACGCTTGACCGAGGGCGCGAACGCACGTCCGGCGCAATTCCAGGACTTTGCAGATCACCACACACACTGGCCGATGCTCCGGGAGCTGGGCTCGCGTGGCGGAAGGCGGGACACGTTCCCCGCACTCTCCGAAAAGATCGGCCTGGGCGCCAACTTGGGGCTGCGGCGGGATCGCCAGTTGAAACGCGACCTCGATGCGAACGGAGCTGTTGCGAGTGCGGTCGGACAGATCGCCATATACCGAAAGATGGCAGCGCGATACCCACACGAGCCCCCCACCTGGGCGAGAAACTGGGGAGAATTGCCGCCGCTAACAGGGAACCTAGCCGCCTTGCGCGTCTGGTGGAAAGAGTTGAAGCCACTGCTCGAGGATCATTGGCGCGGATCGCGCCCCGGGCTTGCCCGCTACACCAAGCAAGGGCAAAAGCACTGGGACCGTTATAAGTTGCCCAGCGTCACAGCCAAAGCGATCAAGCCCGACCTTCGAGCAAAGAACCTATTTTTGACGGCCTGCCGCAAGGCACTTGAACGAATGGCACCGCCGATTACGCACAAACGGCGCAAAAGGGCGTAGCCCTCTCGCTGGCGCCCGCAGGATCTCGCCGTATGGTGCGAGCATGGCCAGTTTCAAAACCAATTCAAACGGCGCCCAGGCGGGCACGCCGACGTTGCCAATTGCCCCCGCTTTCATCCGCATCCCCCGAGCCGGGACGCGCGACCCTTACACCGGACTGACACGCACAGCCCTCTTTGCGCTGGTCAAGGACGGCAAGGTCAAGTCCATCTCTTTGCGACAGCCGGGGTGTAAACGAGGCGTGCGACTGATTGACGCGCGCTCGCTGGTGGAAACCATTTCTCAAGCCGCGTAGGGAGGAACTGACTTGAAATAGATTCGCCGCGTTTTCCCTTCCCAGGAGCGCGGCGAAAAAACGAACCGATGCCACACGCTACCACCGCCCGAGGCACCGTCAAGCCTGCTCCCCCGGCCTTTGTCTGGGCGGACAAGTCTATCCTGCGCAGGATACGGGAGGAGGTTGAGGACTACGGCAGCGCGCTTTGTATATATTTCGCACTGTGTTGCGTTGCGTCTGACACCGAGCGCGATCAATTTCAGACTACGCACCAGTGGCTCGCGCACTTGGCCGGGGTTAGCGTGCCTACGGTCAAGCGCCGTCTGGCCGATCTACAGGCCGCCAAGGCCGTGGAAGTCCAGACGCCTGCCATGAAAGCGCCTTGCGCCTACCGCCTTTTGGCTCCGCAAGGACACACCCGCACGCTAGTTCAGCATGACCTAACGTTAGCTCACGGTACGGGCCGCGCCGCGAGCTACATCAGAAACAACAGTGCAGCAGCAGACAGGAAAACCAAACAGCAAGCCCAACTCCCGGAAGCTTGGGTAGCTGAACTGCAAGACGATCCGGCGTATCGGCAGCTTTCCGTTGCCGTGGAACTTGCCAAGGCCCGGCGCTGGTGCGAAGTGAATCACCGCCAATGCACCCGGCGTTTCTTCGTCTCCTGGCTGAACCGCTGCCGGCCTGCGTCGCCAGGTACGGCCCGAGGCAACCGCAGGTCGGATGCCGCTTTACTGGCGCGGCTGTCCGACCTCCGCGCCCAACTAGCCCGCGAACTGGACCCTGAGGCTGGGGCCAAGCTCCAAGCCGAACTGGCGCAACTGACAAGGGGAGGGCAGGCGTGAACGACGCCCTGCCCCCCCACAGTGAGCTGGCTGAGTGGTCCCTTGTCGCTTGCGGCTTGGAGAAGCCCGCGCTCCTGCCTGCCGTTCTGCCGGAAGTCTTTTACTGCGAGGCTGCACGCCGCGTGCTGGTCCGCGCGCAGCAGCTCCACGCCGAGGGCGTGGTCGAGCGCGATCTGCAAATCGTTGTCCAGATGGAACTCTCACGGGTAGCGCCGGAGCTATTCACGCGCACCATGCAAGCCTTGAACGACTTGCCCAGCCCGGAGCCGTGGACGGTTTACCGGGATGAAGTCGAAGCGCTGGCCGAGCAACGCGCCGCTTTGGCACTGGCCGCAGACATTGGCCAACGGGCAGCAGCAGGACGGTTCGACCCGGCGACACTGGCCGAGCGCGTCAAAGCTATTGCCCGCCCGCGTGCCGAGACGTTCAACATCGGGGACGCCGTGCGGGATGCGGTTGAACGGATAGAAGGGAGCTACGATAACCCGGAAGCGGATTATGGTGTCCGCAGTGGGTTGTCGGGGCTTGACCGCATTACCCGAGGCTGGAGGCCCGGCGAGCTTGTGATTGTTGGTGCTCGGCCAAGCACGGGCAAGACCACGTTCGCCTTGAACTGTGTCGCCCAGGCTGTGCTGCGCGGGAACGTGCCCAGCGTGTTCTACTCGCTGGAAATGCCCACGGGCCAGCTCATGCGGTCGTTGGTCATGTCCGAGGCCCACATCGACCGCGACGCTTTCCGCCAGCAAAGGCTTGTTCAGGGTGACTTCGACCGGCTAGCCCGCGCAGCCGCATTGCTGAGGAAATGCAGTTTGATCGTGCGTGACAACTTGCGGGATGTGGAAAACGTCACCGCCGATTTGGCGCGGCAGTTCCAAGACACCAGGAAGCCCGGTCTGGTGATCGTGGACTATCTGCAAATTCTGGGCTCCCGCGCCGCTGCCGCTGAAAAAAGATACGCTCAGGTTGGCGCCGTCTCTCGCGCCCTCAAATTGCTGGCGATGCAGTTCCGTGTTCCCGTGCTGGCGCTGGCGCAGCTCTCCCGCGAAGTGGACAGAACCGAGCGCGAGCCGGTCCTGGCCGACTTGCGGGAAAGCGGGAGCTTGGAACAGGACGCCGACATGGTGCTATTTCTGCATCCCATCGAGGCCCGCGTAGGCTTCAAGCCCACCCCGACGCGCTGCATCGTCGCGAAGAACCGCGTCGGCCCGCTGGGCAGCGTGCTGTTGTCCTTTCGGCAGACGCAGGGGCGCTTTTACGAGGCCGCACCAGATCATGCTGCCTAACAGCGATCTAACCGGCACACCGGAAACCATGCAGCAGGAATGCGACTTCGCGCTTGTCTTGCGCCCCGTGCCCGGTAACTGGCACACGCCGCCGGCTCAAAGGCTGCGGCTAACTTTGAAGGTGTCGCTTCGCGGCTTTGGACTACGGGCGATAGCCTGCCGGCCGCAACCCCGCCAGCGGGAGGCGGACAGAGCATGACCCGGCCCGGATTTTCCCCCCACTGTACCGCGCGCGCGAAGCATAGCGGCATTCCCAGCAAACACTTCCGGTTGGTGTGCTGGTTCCTGATCTACAGAGTGCCGCCACACGTGACCGACTGGGAAAGCTGCATACCCAAGGCTTGTCAGCACGCCAAGATGCTGCGCACGGCCTTTGACGCGGCAAGCAAGCGCTGGCCGCGCGAGCTTGAAAAGGTCGCCCGGAAGCGGGCACGCCGGCGGGCCTGGCTCAAAGCGCACGGCACGCTGCCGCAGGACTGGACCCCGCCCGACCCCAACGACCGCCGAACCGCCAACTATCCGGGCGCAGCCCTCCTAAAGCGCGTGCCCCTGGCCGAGTTGCGCCGCCGCCTGGAAACGGAATTCCCCGAGCTGTTCGCTGGAAGCCCGGACGGGTCCGAGATCCCGGATGAATCAGAATAGGGCCGCGCTAGGAGAGACTTAACTGCTGGCGCCAAAGCCTGCCGATTTCCTTGGCCTGGCTCGCCCGGACCTGGAGCTTGCGCAGCGGCTCCAGCTTTTCCAACCGCACGCACTCGTCCAGTTGCTCGCGCGTGCTCCGAACTGTTCCAATTGACAATCTCGCGGGCGTCCCCAATCCGTCGCTGGGCCTGTTCGTTGGTGGCAGGCGGTCGTTCATAACCAAACCATGCCCCGGTCGGATGCGGCTGGCAAGGCAGTCCGACTGCGTCTCCCTCTACCACCAGGTGGCGGTCGTCTAAGAGCCCGGCTTCAAAGAGGTGCCACTTTTGGGTTTGGGCGGGGTCGGGGTGGTTTCGGGCCGCCTGGAGTTTTGGATAGTCTTTTCGATCAACTCTAAAGGGGTG
This sequence comes from Candidatus Paceibacterota bacterium, assembly GCA_035452965.1. Taxonomy (NCBI): domain Bacteria; kingdom Bacillati; phylum Minisyncoccota; species Minisyncoccota bacterium. The sequence continues at coordinate 27,195 of DAOTCE010000007.1, forward strand.
AAATGCGACCGCAGATTGCTCAACATTCGCACCAGCTTGTTGTGGCTCTGAGTGAACGGGTCCAATGGTTTCTTTGTCATACCCTCTTTCTTGTGTATCGCCTGCGCCGGTCTCTCGCCTGGAAAACTGAGGTTCGCCGGCGTCCGCCGCCTCCGCCTTCTCTTCCACCTGCCATCCTGGCTTTCCAACAGGATGATCCGCGCCCCGAAAATCCGCTCTAATTTCGCCGCAAGATTCGCCGGGAGCGCCTGCCCACTTCTTCGGCCATGCTCTCCCTCAACTGGCAGTGGATGAACGGGCTGATCCTCTCGATATCGAACAACCTTTCCAAGTTCTTCGGACTGAGGGGATTCGTTGAATTGGATAACGGCTCTCGCGTCCTCGATTCGTCGCCGGGTTTGCTCGCCTCGCGTCGCGGGTCGTTCATTGCTGACATGGTAGTTTCTTTCCGAGTCGGCGGCAAGCCTTTTCGCGTCGCTGCTCTCCTTCTTGAAAATTCCCATGTCGGCCAACGTGGGCGTTTCGTCGGTCAGTGGTTCCCGCTTGGCACCGGGGGCTTTGCTTCCCTTGCCACCAACATTCTTTTGGTTGCTGGCCAGCATTCCTCCATCTTGCGTTCGGCTTCCAGCGCGCAGGAACGGCAATGCTGAACCGCCTCCTCCCTCAACCTCTTGCGCTTGGTTCATTCGCCCGCTACGATGGCCACGTCCTTTAGCTCCTTTGCCTTCTGGATCGTGTTCGCCTCGGCCAGCATCACCGCCGCCTGGCTGAAAATAACCAGCGAACTCGTTTACCTGGCGCTCATGCTTCCCTGGTGCTGGCGGGTTAGCCGGCCCGTCTTTGCGGCAGGTTCTTTTCGTCCACCGGCAGCACAAACACCTTACGCCCCAGCCGGAACCACTGCACCTGGCCCTTCTTGATCAGCCGGTCCACCGTCTTCACGCTGATCTGATACTCCGCGGCAAACTCCGCGCGCGTCATCCTTTTGAGGGGTTCGTTCTGCATTATTCCTCCAGCATCACAGCGACTTCTGCTCCCTACAACGAGAATCGCGCAGCGCATCTTGTGGTGCCCCTGGTGGTGCAAAGCTCTGAGAACGAGCAAGCCCCTTGGCTCGCTTCAGTCTGAAGCGGTTCTTGGGGGAGACTAGCAGGAGGCCCAGCAGAAGCAGGCTCGCCAGGTTTGCCTCTGGGATTACGCTCCCCTGTAGCGTGTAAACCAAGGTCATGACGTCCGAAGCGTTTGGCGACCAATTGCCGTCGAGGGGGTAGCCGTCCGCTGCGATGGTGAGGGAGGGTGAGACTCCGTAGCCCGTAAACCACTCAAGGGAACCCGCGAAACCGATGTAGGGCGGGTAGCCAGCCGAAGGCGTCCCGAAACCCACCCAGTACGTTCCGTTGGCGGATAGGAGAATGGGGCTTAGGAGGGGGAAATCGTAGGGCGCGAGCCCCTGCCCAGCTAACTCTCCTGGCGCGAAAGATCTCTCGGAGGCGCCGAGCAAAGCGGCCGGAAGATTGTCTGAGTCCGAGAGAATGTAGGCGCTGAAGCTATAGGCCATCGGATACAGGCCATCCAAATAGAGGCTGACCGATGACACCTCGACGTCCTGTGCGCCAACTGTAAGGGCGCTCGCGTAAGACACGGGAACGCCTGGGCTAATAGCCGGGATGTTGAGAGGATTGGCGGGCGGCGTGTAGTCAAGGAGGGTTCCCGCTTCCGAAGCGCAGAGGGTAAGGCAGAGAATTGTCACCGAGGTTCTCATAATCAACCATTAGCTGCACGGTGATGCGCCGTGTCGCTCAACCCCGCGCTTCTGCCGGGGAAATTGCAGGCCCGCTTGTCTGCGCCGACGAGCAATCAGCAGAACGGCAGCTCCAAGGCCGACAAGCGCTAATGCCGTTGGCTCAGGTATCACCACGACCCATGCTTCCCCTCGGCCACTAGGGTTAACGCCAAAGCCAACGATTGTCGAACCGTCGTCGGAGATAGCCCTAGCGTAATCCAAAGACCACCCAGAAAGGTCCAGCCCGTACCTGTCTGTAAGAACGTTGGCCAACTCCTCCATTCCGTTGAGTTCATCCCAGACAAAGGCCTCTGGTCCGTTGTCCGTGTAGCTCATCCCGACAACCGTTCTACCATCGCCAGAAACGCCGTAGGCGCTGCTCTCGAAGTCACCTCCGGGGAGGTCCCCCAGCCCCACCATGCCACCGGATTCAGTCCAGCGAAAGGCTTCGGTGCTGCTCGGTGCGCTGCTGCTGCTCCCGCAGATCACACTGCCGTCGCGGGAGACTGCATTTGCGATGCTGTTGAAGGATCCACCCGGCAAATCCCCCAGCCGAACCGTTCCTCCCGCTTGAGTCCACCGAAACGCCTCCGAGGTTCCTATTCTGCCAACGATCACAGAGCCGTCAGGCGTGATGGCGTTCGCGCTTCCGAGGCTGCCTGAGAGGTATCGAAGGCCGGTGGACGCAGTCCAGCGAAATGGTGATCCGCTCGACATGCCGACTACGACCGAGCCGTCATACGACGCACTGTAAGCCGGCTGAACATCGCCCCCGGTCACAACGCTTCCCAATGGCTGCCACCCCGAGGCGGATGACCACATATAAGCCTCCGCATTACCCTGCGCACCCTGGGCCATGCCCACCACGACCCGACCGTCCCCAGAGACTCCCCTTGCGTCGCTGTTCGGCCCGGTGATGGGCCAAGTAACCGGCGGACTGCCCAAGCCGACCATTCCGCCAGCGGCGGTCCACACAAACGCCTGGTCGCCGTTGACGTAGGGTGTCGTGCTGCGCCCAACGACCACGCTGCCATCAGCCGAAACCCCAAAAGCCATGCTGTAGCTGCCGCCCAGCGTTCCAAGGCCGGTGAATGAAGCCGCATGCACAGCCGAGCCAAGGGCCAGCGAGCACACAACGGACAACAGAAGAGTCAGCCGTAGCGTTGCAGGCCGCGCGAGCGCCAGATCCGATCGAGCCCTGCGCAGGAACCCTCTCAGCAAACGCGCTGCGCTGGCTGTGGCGTGTTTTGGTCGAGCGGGGGCTACCGCGACACCCCGAAACGCCCTGAAAGGGCTCCTATGGACGCACGGACTTGGCTGGACGATTAACCTCCAAACAGGGGATGCCTGTATTACTACATGTCTTACTTTGGCCTCCAACCAGCGGCATACATGCAGCGAATCATTGATTCTATTGGTCATAGTGCATGTGGTGGCTGGGGGCGGAATTGAACCGCCGACACAAGGATTTTCAGTCCTCTGCTCTACCAACTGAGCTACCCAGCCGACGGGCGCACTTTGCCACAATCCGGTACCTAATAGCAAGCGCGGAAAAGGAGGCGCGGCGATCAAAGCGCGGATGACGCGCGCTGGCCCAGCGACCAGCACACCATTGGGCAGCATTGGAATCGTCGGGCAATCACGAAGATAGTCGTAATACTGAGCATTTCTCTATCGCGCAGCGGAGCACGACCGCATAATTTGACCGTATCCGATGAAACGACCCTTGGTTGGAGTGACATTGGTCTATGCAGGCGGACTGCTGCTCGCAGAGTGTTGCCAACCGCCTCTCGCCCTCCTTTTCGCGATCTCATTAGGTCTGGCAGGAGCGGCATTGTTCCTCGATCGAGCGCGGCCCTGCCTCCTCTGGGCGCTGCTGTTTTTCACGGGGTGGACAAACCTGGTCTGCCGCACGACTTCCGTTTCGCCGCACGACCTGAGGCTGACGCAGGGGAAGACGGCGCAGTTGGTCACCGTGCGCGGCAGGCTCCGCGAGACGCCCGGACACCGGATCTACGTCCGGGACGATAAGGAAACCGTGCGGTCCATTGCGCAAATCCGGGTCAGCCATCTACTCTGTCGCTGCGCCGACTGGCGAGCGGCATGCGGCGAGGTCCTTGTCATCACACCGGCGCGGCTGCCGGAGGATATCTTTGCAGGCAGGCTGGTGGAGGTTGCCGGGGTCCTGGCGCCACCGCCGACCCCTGTCGCCGAGGGCTTGTTCGATTACGGCGCATACTTGCGGCGACAAGGCGTTCACTATCTGCTCAACGCCTCTACGACTAATGATTGGCGCCTGCTGGACGCCAGATCATTTCGGCCGCTGGGAGATCGATTCGTGGAGTGGGCGCGCACGACGCTGAGGCGGGGCTTGCCGGAGGAAGACGAAGCTCTGCGTCTGATCTGGGCGATGACACTTGGTTGGAAGCCGGCGTTAACCAATGAGGTATATGAGCCATTTATGCGCTCCGGCACTATGGACGTGTTCTTTTTTCACTAAACACGTCAAACCCCTTGATTCTATTGGGGGGCCTCATTGCCCCATATCGTCCACTTTGGGTGCCGTTTTCTGGCAAAAAGCTCAAGGTATGGGCCAGCACTGCACTTCTCAATGATGCTGTAGAGCACGTCTGGCTTTCGGGAGTGACCGGTCTTCCTTGTGGAAAACAGATTCACCATTGTTCGACCTGGCTTTAGGGTTCTGTTGGCTTTTCCCTTCACACCAAACAAAACGATTTCGGTCACGTTCCGAAAGTAGAACCCCACCCCTCTGCCATCGGGGCCACCATCCTTACGGATTTTATACCAAATCAAGTTTGTCTTGTATTGAAACCCCCAAGCCGACATGCAATCAAGGCCCCACTGCAAAAGGGCATTGGGCACCCATAGATAAAGGTGGCACTTTTCATCGGCAAAACGTGAGACCGGCAACGATTTAATGTCTTCAATGGACATCGTGCCATACCTCATAAGCCGTTTGTGTTCGGGGGCCATCTTCCCCGTTCGGTTCTGAAACCTCCAAGGTGGGTCAATGAGAATGGTTCGGAATTTTCCGTCAATGCTCTTTATCAAATCTTCTGATGCCGTCATGTTTCATCATCTTCTGCTGCCGGCTCAGGTAAGCCAATCCTTTTCCGTTGCTTCTTTTCTTCCTTGGCCTTGGCAATCAATACCGAAAGAGCTTCGTTGGTAACATCCTCAACCCAAACCTTGTCAGAAATCCCAATAGCAAGGATTGGGCAACCACCACCCCCACCACCTTCAATCTTGGGCAGCAGTTTGCCCATGTGAGTAGTTGAGGCCCCATACTTTTTCTTAACCTCGGTAGGAAGGGTCTTGAACGTCTTTTCGTGAAGGTGGGTGCAACGGGTCACAATAATGCCCACACTGATAGCACGGAGCTCAAACAGCAGTCGGAAATTGTTTAGGTCTCGGTCAAAGAATGGGTCCTTATTGTTCCACTCAATCTCAAGGGCTATCTGATTCTTGAAGCAGTCAATCTCATGGGTGGGGGACTCAATCGGCTTTCCGTCCAGCACAACTTTTGTATCAAAGTTTTTCGGCTTCCAGCCCAAAGTCAACAGAGCACCATCAAGGGCCTTGGCCATCGGGCCTTTGTTTCCACCCCCCATCCCGACGGCACTTTTTAACAGCCGGAACTTGCTCAGAACCTCCGTCAACTCTGCCAGCTCTGCCTTGAAATCGGTGGAAAGAATAGCACAAGCATGTTTCCACTCATGCAGTTCATAGTTTTTTCGTAAAAAGGGTGCCAACAATTCTGTGCCCATGAGCCGGGTTTAGCACTCGGCTCCGGTCAATGCAAACCAAAACCGGCAATTGCCCTTCCGTCTGATTATCTGGCTGCTGCCAACATTCCGTTGACGGGTTCGGTGGCCATATCACGTATCATCTGCCAATCGGCATCGTGCCCCATGCCCATCTGATTCCACGATTTGTATTTTCCGGCATCCTTATACTTTCGTATGGCCGAACGACCATCAGCAAAGCTGACAGCATAACCGAAGTCGTGGGCACGGCTTGGAATATCCAAAAGCCCTTGGCCCATTTCCAAATCCACAAGGAACATGCCATCATTTACTGAACGGGGGTCTTCATCCAAAAATACAAAAGTGTCTGATGGGTGTAAAATTTGGCTTTCCTTTGTAAATATCTTATACTTCAAAACCGGTGGGGGATTTGCTGGATAGCCACTGAAAGTCCACGTTCCACCGGGGTCAAAACTTGAACGTCCGGACATACAGCTATTCATTGATGTAGTTCTAAGCACGGGACTGCCTTTGTGTGGACCTGTAAAGGCTACTCTCTTGTCCGAGCAGCATTTGTAAACCGGCAGTGCTTTACTTGTATAGGGCCAAAGCAATCCAGCTTTGATACCTTCTTCGTCAGAGCAGTCATACCCGTAAACTGGCATTCCAGTATCCTCAGCCGTGCCCATTACCCAACCATCCCCAAGCTTTGGATAGGCACTCATAATGTAGCCGTTGTCATCATTGGCACATTTCCAGCCAAAGGTCATCTGCTTCAAGTTATTCATACAGACAATCCTCTGTGACTTCACTTTGGCTTTGTGAAGAGCAGGCAAAATCAAACTGGCCAAAATGGCTATTATACTGATTGTTACCAGCAACTCGATAAGGGTAAATCCGTGTCTCATGCTAACCCCCAATTCTTTAGGAGCAACTCAAGCAACTCCAATTGTCTCTTGGTTCTCTTATACTCTCTTTTGATAGCTTCTATGTTCAGTTCAATTTCTTTCATATAATGTTTTTGTGGATAACCCCTCCCACCCCACATCCGATATACGGGTGTATTCTGGGGCAGGAGGGTTGTTCCAATCATTGTTAATGTTTAATTGTTGAGGATATGTCGTCTATGACTTCTCGGAACAGATTGTCATAGGCTTTGGTTCCAGCTTGAATGCCTCTTTCTTGGGCAGTAGCAGCAACCACAGCATCTATGACTTCCACCGAGTCCGGCAGTTTCTTTTTCCATTTATGGTTCATAGGCTTACCTTACCACTCGTGAAGTGCTGAAGATTGTGCTGGGGGCCAATATACTCCGATGGGAATTGAAAATTGATTTGTGATTGATTTCATAATTGTTCTCTTTCTGTTTGTTGTTTGGTGTGGTGATTTAGTCCACAGGAATACATATCTTTGAGAAAGTCATAACCACAAAAAAAGAGAGCAGCCAAACAGGTAGGTGTTTGACTGCCCTCTGTGTTCACAACCGGCAGGTTGTTAAATTACTTGGCTCCACTACGGAAAGATAATCATGTTTTTGAACAATGAAGGTAGCAGAGCCAAGTGAAGTTATCTGGTATAACGATAGCCATCCTCTTGGCCTCCGTTCATATATGTTTCTATATGACGTAGAATGTTAGAGTGCTCTATTGTAGCTGTGCCATACATTGAGAGCAGATTAAGCATTCGTTCCAAGTGCTTTGGGTCCTTACCCTTTCGGATACAATCCCCGTAGCTGTAGCCACTCTCACGAAGGGCTCGTCTCATATCGTTATACACATTTGTTACCATACAGCCGTAGCAGCATTGCTATTAAGCTTCACCTTGTCGGGAGCTTTGAGTTGCTGATAACTCTTAAATAGTTCCTCAGCACTCACATTAGCTTTCACCAATGAAGTAAAGTCATCTTTTGTCAAATGAAGTGCTTCTTCATTCTTGTTGAGATTGTTACGGACCATACCAGCAGAGCCGGGTCCGTTCTTTACCAGCAACGTAGCCGTCTCCATCTTGTCTGTCTGATAGTAAGCCTTACCATTCTCGAACATAAGGCAGTAGCCGTGTTTCGGGAACTTGTAGGCAGTTGTCTTGCTGAACTGGTCGGATGGATGCTGAACTGAAGCATCAAAGCCACGGGCCTTGAAGGCAGCAATGAACTCAGCTTCGGTGACTTGCTTCGGTGTCCTATTTTCAATAATAAAACGTTCCTTGGTAGCAACGGGCTTGGTGTCCCTTGTGACAGGCCACACCTTGACGGGTGCCTTGTCTGATTGCTTCTTCAATTCGGCAATCTGCTTCTCATTGGAGGCAATCTTTGCCAGCAATTCCTTATTGGTTGCTTCGGCACGTTCCAAATACTCTTCGTGCTTTTTCTTGTCATACTCGGACTGAACTTCTCTAGCATCTTCAATTGGTGAAGTAGCTTTGTTTTTCTTCCACACATTGTATTTGGTGGCTAGTTCTTTTCTGAATTGATTAATCGTCATATATCTTATCCTTTTCACGGCATCATTGTTGTTTAGATACGATTCAAGAGCCGTTGAAACTTAAACCATATCCCTGTGCTATACATAGGGTTGTCAAAGGGCTCGTCTCTGCCTTTTACACTCAGCAAGGAGGGACCTCAAAAGGGTCTGTATTTCCTGCTCACTCATAAATGTTCTCAAGTCCACACCGAAGCAACTTATCATCTTGTCTTTGATAAGTGTCTCGGGGCTTGTCCTAACGGGTAGTGGTTCGTCCTTTTTCATAGCAGCAATTCTTTCATAAGGTCTTCATTGAGCACATAACCTAGGATGTATTGGGCATTGTGTTTTTTGGCCTCAGCAACTCTGTGGCACCCGTCAAGGATTAAGCCTCTACCATTCCATACAGCAATGAGTATCGGCACGTCTGGTGTGAGTGATGGGCAAAGGCCATCTTCGTCTCTGATAACAAAGCAACTCATACTGATTGCTACTGGCTCAAGCTCCAATGCTCTCTGGTAGCAGTGTTCAAGGTTCCATCGTTCTGTGTCTGATATACCGGCAAGCCTATCTCTAAAGTGTCCAGCAGTCAGAGCATTGTCTTTGGTTGTCATTGTTCATCCTTTAGCACGTGCCCCCCACCTGGTGGTGGGGGAGCTGGCTTTAATCTGTATTGCTAATACTCAAAAAAGTGTTCGGCAAGTTTAGGTGCTGTGTCAAAGGTGGTATCTGGTATTTCATTGCCGACAATTCTTTCCTTCCATCCGTGCTTCGGTGGCCACTTCACACCAAGCTTTCTCAACGTGTCTCTTGTCCAAGCTCCTCTGGGTGTCATCAGGTCGTTTATCAGTTTATAGGTTATCTTCATAATCTGTGTGGTTATCTACTCTCTAAATACTCTATACGTCGGCAAACCCCCTCTATCCCCCATAGCAGATTAAATAAAAAGCTACGTTGAATAGAAGAGTTCCCAAAGTCATTTCGTTTACCCTTGCTGACTTACAATCACTTGGACTGCCTCTAACAAGTAAGGATAGTTTCTTTTATATCGTTCCTCGGACTATCACTGCTTCACATCCTATTCAGTCCCTCCGTAATCATCTGATATAGGGCTTCAGGCAATGACTAACTCACGATATTTTTAGAGGAGCATCAATGTTGTCATTCACAGGGTATAGAATTATTTCTGTGAACCCTTCTCTGCTTTACCCTCAAGGATATTTTGTATTCCGTTTTAACCCCAGCTACGGATGCTAATTACATGTAACTTATGTTAACTACAAACTACGGAGCCGTTATGACTTATTAAGCTTCTTCTCTCGTGACTTAATGAAAAGCCTAACTTCCTCAATGATAGAAATTGGCATCCAGTAGGAATGTATTTTGTATCCCTTGGCTGCCATCTTCTCACGATATAGTGTGTCTCGTTCTTGCTTTGTCATAATGTGTCTTTGTCTCCTTAACTGCCTATAACTATGCTGGACGTAAATGTTACGTCAATAATTCTCGAAATATCTTTGGGGTGTAAGCTAGGAGTTTCCTAGTCCATAAATGAAGAGCCCCTAACTTGGGGTTAAAGTAAGTCAGGGGCTACGTGGTTTACAAAATATGTGTTGAAGCTGATGTAAACTACTCTGCTAATACATATACAGAACTTGGCTCTTACACTAAACTATAATTTTCCTAGTGCAACCGATACGTATGATGTCCGAAAACGGACATCAGGTGACCGAGCAAAACCTTTCAGCAAATGAGCAATAATACGTATCAAAGGTGGGTTATGTTGCCAAAAGCTGTTGTCATATAGACGGGACTGCCCACGGAACCCACAAGACGGCCGGCAATGGGGTTAAGAGATTCCTTGAGGGGGGGGTGGTAGCCCTAAGCCCTTAGCAATAGAGCCTGGCTTGGTTCAGGCACGTTTTGATTGGCCTTCCCTCACTCCATATACCCCCAGGCAACTCCTAGCTGGCAGTCGTGTATATCGTGCTATCGTGAGCACATGAATGTAATAACAAACAAGGACGGAGCAGTAGCACTCCCAATCACCATCAGCTATACACCCAATCCACGGCACCTAATCTTTGTTGCTGGTCAGTGGTTTGATATAGACAGCAACGATACCATTCAGATTATTGAAACAAGTGAGGGCAAACGGCAAACGTTCGTGCCGGGTCACGGGTGGGTTATTGAGTGAAGGTGCCGTTAAGCCAACAGCATTGACGTGTAGAGGCATTTGCCTCCGTGATTGAATACCTCGAACCGATTGTCCACACTATCCACAACAATCTTGCCGATAACCCTTGGCAGAATGGTTCTGAGCTTCAATCGTAAGGAGTTGTCCGTCTGTAGCAATGACTGAACCTTTTTAGCCATGTCATCAAATGCCGATTCTTGTGGTGAGAACTGATAGGTGTGGGCATCAATCCACTTTCCCATTGATTTATCAGAGGCCAGCACAATCTTCCTCACGTCAAGGAAATCGGTGGGGGTTGTCTCTGTCTTGAGCAGGTCCATGTTCACGTGGTCCAGCATGGCCTTTACAGCATCCCTCTCCGTGTTCAGCCGTGAGAGTTTGGCCTTTAGCTCTGGCATGGGCATGGATTCTGACAAGTCAACCAGCCGTTTTATTTGGTCTGTAAGGGCATTGATTCTGGCTTGATGTTTGGTGACAAGGCTACGGAGCTTCTTTGTGTCGTCTGTCTCACCATTGCCGAGCAGTGTTCGGGGGTCAGCAAGCAAGCACTTCACAAAGAATTCCAGTTCAATCTGATTTAGTGGAACACAGAACTTGTGTTCACATGGTTGGCCTTGAGCAACGGAGCAGCACCTAATGTATCGGTAAACCTTCTTCCATTTCTTCTTGGTTCTGTAATCGGTTGACTGGCTAAGCACATTCATTCTCTTACCACACTTACAGAACACAATACCCTTGAAGATGTTCACAAGGTCAGCAGCCTTGCCTCGGTCGTGGGTGTTTTGTTCCAAGAGCACTTGGAGCCGATTAAACTCGTCTTGTTTGATGATGGGTTCAAAGAATGACTTGTTGCCCATGTATTCACCAAGCAGCACCCTATTGGTTAGAATGCTCTTGATGGAACGGGGGGACCACTTGCCTTGGGTCTTCATTGACTTCACACCTTTTCGGTTTAGCTCACCGGCAATGCTGTAAAGGGAATGGCCGTTCAAGTAGTCGGCAACAAGGTCTTTAATCAAGGGTGTCTTGTCGTTGTGTTCATAGCTCTTGGTGTCCTTGTTCCATGTGAAGTATTTCGGCACGTTGTTGTGTCTGATAACTTCACCCTTGAGGATTCGGGAACGTGTTTCTTGTTTGGCTTCACTCACCAGCCTTGACTTCCTAGCCGATTCAGCATGAGCACGGATACACTCACCCAAAATCATTTGAAGCAGACCGGTCTCCTTTTCCAGCAAATCTGAATCAATAACTCTTTGGTCATAGGAGAGGGTGAACACGATGCCGATACCGGCATTGATTAGCTCAAGGAAAAGGGAATATGACTTGATGGGTTTTAGACGGGAAATTCTATCAAAATTCTCACAGAGCAGGATTGAGCCGGCCTTGATTGTTCCATTGTCAACAAGGTCTTTGAATCGTTTGAGCTCACCACCATCGGCAAGGTTCTCACCCTTGAAGCCACTCTTGGCTGGGTCAAAGAATGTTTCGTCTGAATGAATGACTCCGTTTTTCCGGCACCACTTCTTACCGGCCTCTATCTGTCTCCGTTTGGAGTCACCCAAAGATTGTTTGGAACTGCTCCACCGGATGTAAGAATATGCTGTCCGTGTTCCGGCTTTCTTTTCAGAATTGCTTGTTTTCATACCCCCCAATGTCCGTTTAGTGAAAGAGGAAGTCAAGCATGCACATTTTTGCCATCAGCGGCCTCCACATCGCACTGATCGCGGGAATCCTGGTGGCTTTGCTGCGCGTGGTTCAGGTGCCGCGGATTTGGTGCGGATGGGGCATCATCCCATTGATCTGGTTCTACACCGCGGCAACCGGCTGGCAGCCTTCAGCCATCCGGTCGACGGTGATGATGACTATAATCATCGGCGGCTGGGCGTTGAAGCGGCCTAGCGATCTGGTGAATTCGCTAGCCGCCGCTGCTTTCGTCATTCTGTTGTGGGATCCCCAGCAAGTATTCGGAGCGAGTTTCCAATTATCGTTCTTCGTGGTGCTCAGCATTGCACTGCTCGTGCCGCCATTCGAGGCAGCGCGTGACCGCCTTCTCAAAACCGATCCACTCCTGCCGGCAGACCTCGAGCCGCCCTGGCGGCGATGCTCGAAGACTCCACTGCGATGGCTTACCACGTCACTGGCGGTATCTCTCGCTGCCTGGCTGGGGTCGCTGCCCCTGACGGCCTATTACTTTCATTTAGCCAGTCCCGTTACTCTCCCGGCCAACCTGTGCATCGTGCCGTTGAGCACCCTGGCGCTGGCGGCCAATCTCGGCAGCCTGATATGCGGGTTCTGGCTGCCCTGGGTGGCGGAGTTGTTCAACCACAGCGGCTGGTTGTGGATGCGGTGGATGGTCAACGCTAGCAATTGGGCCACACTGTTCCCCGGAACTTACTGGTATGTGCAGGGGCCGTCAGTGCTGGGAATTAGTGCCTATTACCTTGCTTTGATAGGAGCACTGTTGAGCAGACTTCTGCCGGCAAAGCAACGCGGCTGGATACTGGCAGGCGCGGCAGGCTTGCTTGGATTCTACTTCTGGCATCGCGAGGCGGCACGGCCACCCGTCAGCCTGACGGTGATCCCCGTCAACGGCGGAATGGCCACCTATTTCCATGCTCAGGCGAAGCGCGACTCGTGGCTGATGGATTGTGGCGTGACCAATTCCGTCGAGTTCATCACCAAGCCCTTTTTGCGGGCCCGCGGAATCAACCGGCTGCCGAACTTGATTCTGACGCACGGCGACCTGCGTCACATCGGCGGGGCTGGACTCGTCGCGGAGATGTTCCGCGCGCATCACATCCTGGTCAGCCCCGTGCGCTTCCGCTCGCCCACCTACCGGCAACTCACGCAAGAGTTCGCGCAAGTCCCGGAGTGGGTGCAACGGGTCAGCTCCGATGATCGGATTGGTTCGTGGACAGTGCTTCACCCGGCACCTGACGACCGTTTTAGCCAGGCCGACGACAGCACGCTGGTCTTGTCCAACAGCATCCATGGCTCACGGGTGTTGTTGCTTTCCGACCTTGGCCGCGCGGGCCAGAACGCATTGGTAGAAAGAAGCCCCGACCTGCGCGCGGATATTGTCGTCACCGGGCTGCCTACCCAGGGGGAGCCTCTCGGTGAAACACTGCTGGATGCTATACAACCAAGCCTGATTGTCGTTGCCGATTCAGAGTTCCCAGCCTCGGAGAGAGCCGGAGCAAAACTGAAAGAGCGATTGGCGCAGAGGAATACACCGGTGATCTACACGCGTTCGGCCGGGGCGGCTACCATCGAGTTTCACAAGTCAGGATGGAAAGCACGCGCCATGAATGGCGTCCAGTTCACAGCCGGGAGCCCGGCGCCCAAACCAGACGCCACCCCGGCCAGGACAGAGAGCGAGGTCGCAGAGGCCGATTCTCTGCGCTGATCCCAAACTACCGCCGCATCCTGCGAAGCAATGCCTTAAGCTCTGCCACGACAGCAGCGTGCTGCGGATCTTGCGCCAAGTTGGCAAACTCGTTGGGGTCACTGTCGTGGTCGTAGAGCTCTGAGCCCAACTTGCCATCCTGCCACTCGGTGTAACGCCAGCGTTCGGTGCGCACACTGCGCCCGACTGGCCGACGCTTGTCGGTGAGACGCACCACCTGTGTGAAGGCGGGGCGGGCCCATTGAGCTTCGGGATTTACCAACAGAGGCCGTAGTGACTTGCCCTCCAGGTCTGGTGGCGGAGGCAGCCCGCAAATGTCAACCAGTGTGGGATAGAGGTCCAACAGCTCAACAGTGCGCGCGCAGGGTTTTCCCCTGGCAACTCCTCGCCCCGCTATCACCAGTGGCACGCGGGCCGCCCCTTCAAAGAGCATGGTCTTCATCCATTGCCCGTGCAGACCCAGCAGATAGCCGTGATCGCCCCAGAAGACGACGATCGTCGTATCCGCCAGCTTCAAGCGATCCAGCGCAGACAGCACTTTGCCGAGTTGTTCGTCCATGAAACTGACACAGGCGTAATAGCCACGAATCACCTCCCGCTGCTGTTGCTCGGTAGCCCCCCAGTTTGGCGGCGTGATGAATTGCGCGACCGGGGGGATGTCCTTCAAATCACCTGGGGGACCGCATGGGGCCGGGATGCTCTCCAGCGGGTAGGACTCGAAGAATTTCCTTGGCGCCAGATGCGGCGAGTGCGGGCGGTAGAAGCCAACGCCAAGAAAGAAGGGACGGTCGCGGTGTTGTTCAAGCAGCTTGATCGCCTCGGTGGCGACCCTCCCGTCGGTTTGTTCTTCGGAAGTGCCGTCGGCCATCTCATAACAGAGGCAACTGCCCAGGCTCCGGTGGGGGGTGAAGTTGACCAGCGCATCCTCCTGATCTTTGTCCCGACCCCGGGGGTTTACAACGTGGTCCCAGGAAGCCGGGTCGTCCATGCCGTCAGCGCCTATCTCCATCGGGACCCCGGCATGGTACATTTTGCCGACACGGGCCGTGAAATAGCCATGCTGCCGGAAAAGCTGGGGTAAGGCAACCGCGTCTGGCAAGACCTGCCGGAAATGCGGGCCGTTGTTAATAACACGCGTCGTGTCAGGACGGCGACCGGTCATCACGCTGGAGCGCGAGGGATTACACAAGGGGTATTGGCAATAAGCGCGGTCGAACCGCACACCACGAGCCGCCAGACGATCGAGGTTGGGAGTCTTGACGAGCGGGTGGCCGTAGCAGCCTAGATCAGCATTAAGATCGTCCGCCGCGATGAACAGGACGTTGAGTTTCGGCTCCGGCGAGACTGCCCGGACGGAGGCGCCAAGCGCCAACAGCGGCAGGATCAGCAGGAGAGTATTCCGCTTCATTGCAACACCCGTCAGGATCGCATTGGGGCACCGGGGAAAGCAAGCACCGCGGTGGCTGGCCGAGCGGCAATACGGCTCCTGAAGTAACAGCCAGGCTCATTGGGTTGGACCACAAGCGCTGACGATCCCTGTCTGTCCAACAGACATGTTCCAGGCTGGGAAAGCCGCTTGCGCTTGCCCACGCCTCGGCTTAGGGTCTTGGCAGAACGACCTGCGGCTGAGTTGTGGAGCCGGGTGCCCGCGAATTCAGCCGCGGCAGCAAACAACAACCGCACAGCTATGAACAAGAACCAAAACATCCCAATCCCATTTGTATTAATCATCCTATTCCTCGCGACTTGGTGCGCCACGAACGCGCTGGGTGTCGGCCCCACCCTCAGCGAGATACCAACTCTAGTGATTACGAACGTGCCGGACACGTCCAACGAGGGCCGCGCGATTACGCCGGACGGGCAGTATGTGGTGGGAAATTCGGCAGGCAGCAGTCTCGGTGGAGGATCCCAAGACGGCGTGAGGGGCTTTCTTTATCCGGTCGGCAGCGGGAGTGCCATCAACGTAATCAGCGCCGACAACGCCCAGTCCACTACGGCCGTCGGCGTGGGCTATCGAACCGATGTCAATCAGACTCCCGCCCAGCAGCAGCTAATCATTGCCGGAAACACCACCAGCGGCGTTGCCGAGTGGATGACCGCCGACGGAGGCGTGACTTTCGCCAACAAGCGGCGCAATGCCAATTGGACCTACGGCCAGACCATCAGCGCGGTGAACCAGCTCGGCTCCGACGGCACCTCGGATACCTACTACGTCACTAGCCGAAGCAGCGCTCAGTCAAGTCTGCTTGTTATAGGCAAGGGCACGAACAAGTGGAATCTCATCGTGGGCGTGGAGACGAACACGGCGCTGATGGATTATGACGAGAAGGGGATCTCCGGCGACAGGGGTGCCATGAACGGCATCGGCGCCAGCGGCCGAGCAGTGGGTTGGCGGGGAAGCAACACCACACAAGCGAACAGGCGGAATTACAGACTCGATTATCCCGGCTTGATTGCAGCCTTCTTCAACGGGCTGGATGGTACCGATTCCGGGGAAGCGTGGTCGGTTTCGGCCGATGGAAACACAGTATTTGGCCGCTCGAAGACCGCCAGCGATCCTAATAACTACTATGGTTACAAGACTACATTCTCCAACACGCCCCCCTCCAACAACGGAACAACTCAGGGGAGCGTGAACGCACTGCCTGAGTTTAGCGACACGGGAGGGTCCGTCTCGCGCGGTATCCCCTACGGCTGCACGCCCGACGGACGATATGCGGTGGGCATGAACTACCGTGGCAGTGAGAAAGCCGTCGTGTGGAACACCACCGATCCGGATCCGACGAAGTGGACGGTACTGGACCTGACCGACCTTGCGGTCAATAACGGGTTTGCGGGGAGTTTTACGCGCATGAGTCGCGCGTATAGCGCTGGCATTAGCGCGGCCGGAGACTTGGTGATTACAGGGGTGGGCGCGGCTGGTGCCACGCGCGGTTACGTGATGACGGTACCAGAGTGGATTGCGCAGCTTGGTCTGCCGGAAAACCAGTCAGTCAACGCCGGGGCCAATGTTACGATTGGCCTGAAGACCAACGGCACGGACTCCCTGAGCTTCCAGTGGTTCAAAAATGGAAGCGAGCTGCCCGGGGCAACGTCCACCTCGCTTGCCTATAACAACGTAACCTGCGCCAGCGGGGACGCTGGAACCTACTCGGTATTTGTGACCAATAACGCGATCCCGGAGGTGATTAAGGGGCAGATGGTGCTAACGGTGCTTGATCCGGCCATCACCCAGCAGCCGTTGAACCAGACCAATCGCGGGTGGACGACCGCGAGCTTCACTGTAACGGCTACGGGAGCACCCACCCTGAGCTACCAATGGAAGCGCGGCGGGATTGACCTCTCGGACGGCCCCACGGGCTGGGGTTCGACCATCGCCGGGGCGAGCACCAGTGCCCTGTCTATCGCCAACCTGCAAGCCGCCGACGAGGGCAGCTACTCGGTGGTGGTTACCACGAGCGCGGGAGGCTGCACGGCCACGAGCCTCTCCCGGTACCTGGCGGTACTGCCGGCTCAGCCTAGATTCACGAGCATTGTCGCTAACCCCGGCGGGAGCTACACCTTGACCTTCCTCGGCTGGATAAACGAGACCTGGTACCTCTATTACAGCACGAGCATCACGGCGCCACTGCAGACACCTGATTGGACCTACACGGGCCAGTGGGGCGTGTTCGACGGCGTTACCCCGGTCGTCTATCAGGACGTGACACCTGGCGACGTGCAGCGGTTCTATCTGCTCGCAAATCCGGAGTTGCCTGCGGCGGAATAGATGGCGTGCGGAAGTGGTTCGGGCCGGGAAAGCCCTGTGGCTTCCCGGCCCTTTTGTTTGGTTCATCGCGGATCTTCGGGAAGCGCCAACGTTGGTTCCCACCCTCACAACCCGGAGGGCCGAGGCAATGGGAAAACAGGGTAATCGTTCGCCCCCAGTAAGGACTCAGTCTTGGGCGGGGCTGCCTCCCCGAGGCGGCCAAACGGCGGCGCTTTCGGCGAAAACGCCTTACCAGACTGAGAGATTACGTCCCCAGCCAGAAAAGGATCGGCCCTCCCAAATCCAAATCTCCCCACTGTCCACATTTTGGACAGGGATGCTGTTTCCCTGCCTCCTATACTCGCCGCTGACATCGGCACCCTTGGCTTGGGAATACGGTGACGGTGCGAGGATGCTACGGTGTGGTTCCCATGGGGCCCGACCCCCATGGGAACCACACCGTAGCCTGACCGCATTGGCAAGCCATTATCCAGCCAACCGCAAGCCAACGACAGCATGCGACACGACCGTCATAGCGCCGGCGCCCTTCCGGCGGGAGTGCCGAGGGTTAGCAGGGCAGTCCGAGACTTCGGTTTATCGCCGCCATTCCCTTCAAATCCGAGAAGAACCTCTTGCATGTGAGCGTAGGGCCGAGACATCCGCCATCCCAGCGCTTTGCGGAGGGCGGGACCCTCCCGACTGTGACCGGGGACTTCTTCCGCGGCAACAGGGCGGCGACTGCGGGGTTTCGGCGTCTCCTCCCGCCCGAGTATCCCCCAAAATGCCTTGGCGCAGGTGGAACCCCGCCGAGTCGTCCGCTTGCTCACGAGGGCGGCTGTTGCGTCGAAACAGCCCTGCTTGAGGATGCTGGTTAAATCAAGATGCGCTCCCCTGGCCTGGAGACGGCTGGGGCGGCGAGGCCGCAGAGGCCGGGCGCAGCCAGGAGATCAGCAGGCTCGCGATCCAGCCGACGAAGAGGGTTACCAAGCAACCGACAACGCCGTACCAAAGGAACGATGTCTTGGTGGCAAAGGCAACCGGGATAACGGCCGCCACACCCGCCGCCCAGCCAATGATGGCGCCCCACGAGGTGGCTTTCCGGATGAGCATGCCCAGGAAGAACAGCCCGAGCAACGGGCCGCCCACCAAACCGATCGCCTTGTTGCTGGCCTCGATGAGAGCGCCGAGTTTGCTGACGCCAAAGGCCAACAGGATCACCAGGGCCCCGTAAGCGACGGTGAAACGCCGGGCCAGGCGGAGTTGCTGCTCTTCGGACAGTTGCTTGCGCGACAGCCGCTGGCGGAAATCCACGGTCGTGGCCGTGGTCAGGGCGTTGAGGCCGGAGGAGGTCGCGGACATGGTGCCGGCGTAAATGGCGGCGATCAGCAGGCCGGGCAACCCCGCCGGGAGCTGAGTGATCACGAAGTAAGGCAGGATCTGGTCGGTCTGAGTGATGCGGCCGGCCGTCAGCGGGTCGCCGTGAATCTGGTAGAACGCGAAGAGCACCAGGCCGGTTAGGTAGAACACGATGAACACGGGGATCAGGAGCCAGAACTTGAGCCAAAGGGCACGCTGCGCCTCCTTGAGGCTGGTGGCGGTAAGGTAACGCTGGACGGAAACCTGGTCGGTGGCCAGTTGGACGAGATTGATCACCGCGCCGCCCAGGAGCAGTCCCCACAGGGTGACGCGCACGGAGGGATCGAAACTGAGGCTCAGGTCGAGCTTGCCCGCCGCCCGCCCGATCTCATACACGCTCGAGAGGCCGTCCGGGATGCGGGCGATGGCGACGCAAAGTATGACGATCTGGCCCCCGAAGAGGACGACGAACTGCACGACATCGGTCCAAATGACGGCCTTCATACCGCCGAGGGTGGTGTAGAGAGTGGTGAGGGTGCCGGTGCAAATAATGCTGAACCAAAGCGGCAAACCAGTGACCTGCTCCAGGGCGAGTGCCGGCGCGTAGGTCACCAGGGCCAGCCACAGCAGCACCCGAAGAATGAACAGGGCGGAGGCAAGCAGGCGCACCTGGACTGAGAACCGCTCCTCCAGGTAGTGGTAGGCCGTGTAGAAGCGTGATTGGTAGAAATAGGGGATGAAAAGCTTAGTGGTGATCGGGGTGGCGATGATGAAACTGAGGCCAAACAGGACGAAGGTGACGCGGTGAGCGTAAACTTCGCTGGGGCAACCCAAATAGCTGATCCCGGAGAACAGGGCGGCCAACACGGAAACCCCGACGAGGACTGACCCCATGCTGCGCGAGGCCAGGAAGTAATCCTTGATGGTGCGCTGTTCCCGGACGAATAGCAGGCCCACGGAGACCGCTCCGACCAGGTAAACGATAAAGATGCTGTAATCGAGCCAGCTAAAGCGTGTCACGCTTCAAATGCCTTGAGTTTCGCCTTGAAGTAATCCCCCAACCCGAGCACATCAGCGCCAAGGGTGAACACCCGATAGCCTTCGGCTTCGAGAACGGCACGGGGCGCCAGCATACCGGGGGCAACCGCGAACTTCCCGTGCTTGCTCGCCGCCGCCCCCACCCGCTGGCGGGCGGCAACCACCTCGGGCGCATCCAACTGCCCGGGCTTCCCGAGCAAGTGGCTGAAATCCCCCGGACCAAACAGCAGCATTTCATAACCGGGAACCGCGGCGATAGCCTCGACATTCTCCAAAGCCTCCGGCGACTCGATCTGGAAGATCAGCACCCGCTCTGCGTTGCTGTGCGCCATGTATTCAGTCACGGGAATCTGGCAGTAGCGCCCGTCAGCGTTGCCCCCGTCCACAGCGCGCCGACCCAGCGGGTGGAAGCGGGTCATCTCGACAATATGCCTGGCCTCCTCCGCCGTCTTGACGTGCGGCACCATGATCGCGGTCGCGTCCGCCTCGAAAGGTTTGACATAGTCGCTGTAACTGCCCTTCTCGATCCGCACAATGGTATCCACGTCGTAGAGCTTGGCGGCCCGGATCTGGTTCTCCAGGTTGAACCAATCGTTGGAAACATGCTCGTTGCAGAGCCACACCGCGGACGCGCCGGCCAGGCCGCAAAGCTCAATAATCCGCGGATCACCCAAATTGAGCTTGAAGCAGGTCGGGCTCTTCCCGGCTCGCAGCTCCCGCAGGATTCGACTTGAACGCAGATTCATGGCGCAAGCTTAAGCCAACCCCGGTTGGTGCAAAGCCTTTTCTCTAAGGCTTCGCTTGTCCATTGGGCAGACATGGAAGGAATCGTTTGCAGCCCCGGCGGATTCCTGCCAGGCTGACTGCCTGCTGCAGGCTCAAAAGAGCCCCTGTAGCTGGTTATGACCATTCACGAAATGTTTGATTTGAGCCGCAAGGTGGCCGTGATCATCGGCGGCGCGCGCGATTTTGGATTCTACATGGGCGACGTGCTGGCCGAGGCGGGTTGCGATCTCGTGCTGACTTCGCGCAGCCTCAGTGTCGTGCAACAGACCGCTGACAAACTTCGCGCCAAGCACAGACGGGAAATCCTCCCGCTGGCGCTGGACGTGACCCGGCAGCCGCAGATCGTCGAACTGGCCCGCCAGGCCGCCGCCTGGAAAGGCCACATTGACATCCTGATCAACAACGCGGGCGGCACTCCCACCGGCAAGGGCAAGGCTCGCTTGTTCGAGCGCGCGCCTGAAGACGCCGCCGAGTTGATCGCCATCAACCTGCTCGGGTCCCTCTACTGCTGCCAGGAATTCGGCCGCGTCATGGCCAAACAAGGCCGTGGCAAGATCATCAACATTGCCTCCGTCGCCGGTGTGGTGGGACGCGACCGGCGGATGTACCAGCGCAATGACATGCAGGGGCAGCCCATTGACTACGCCGCCGCGAAGGCCGGCGTCATCGGCATGACCCGCGACCTGGCGGGGTATCTCTCGCCGCTGGGCGTGCACGTGAACTGCATCTCCCCGGGCGGCTTCGACCGCGGCAAGCTGCCCGCGGGATTCGTGAAGGACTACGGCAACCGCACGCCGCTCGGACGCATGGGCCGGGATGAAACCGACCTCCGCGGCGCCGTTCTCTTTCTCGCTTCGCCTGCCTCAGATTATGTCACCGGACACAATCTGGTGGTGGACGGCGGGTTCAGCATCTGGCAGTGATCAGCAGCCGAATGGTGGCTCCAACTCGGCATAGACTTCTCTCGTCTCAACAAATGTCCCACCCCGCTCGCGGCTGCGCAGCCCGGCAATAACTACCGCCATCAGCTCGATGGTCTCGCTCAGCGGGTAGGGCCGTTCGCCCGAGCGCAGCATCTCGACAAACGCGCAGAGCTGATTGCGGAACGCCGTGTAGGTGTCCCAGCAGCTTACCGCCAGGTTGCCCTTGGTGCCGAACACATGCAGCGTACCGTAGCTGCCGAGGGCGTCGTAGATGACTGCGAGGTTCACCTGCACCCCGCTCCGGTGGGTGAGGTAGGCGATGTCCGATCCGGGACGACTCTCGGTCCGGGCCCCGAGAAACCCGGGGCCCAGCACCGGCCAGATGCCTTCGAGGGCGTGAATTGCATACCGCTCCCAGGTCTTGCTAGTGCAGGTCGTGATCCAGCGCAGCTCGCCCAACTGCGCCTTCTGCCGCAGGACCTGCTTGATCTCCGGCGCGTAGCGCATGTTGCTGCTGGAGAGGAAGACCTTGCCCGCCTGGTGCCAGCGGATGAACTGGTTGAGGTCGGGCACATTGATCGCCAGCGGCTTGTCCACGAACATCGGCAACCCGGCTTCGACAAACGGCCGCGCACGGCGCACATGCTCGTGCCCGTCGTCCGTGCCGAGGATTACCGCGTCCACCTGGCCAATGACGTCTTCGGGACGCGCCACAACATTCTCGATGCGGCTGGCTGCGGCCACCTTGGGCGCGTCCGCCGGGTCGTCCGTCCAGACATGAGTCACCCGCGCGCCTGGAATGCGCATCGTGTTCAGGGACACTTCGGACAGGTATTGCGGTATGACCGGGAAAGGGCACTTGGCCATCTCCTCCGGGTTGTAGCCGTTGACGATGGCCGACCAGGAATACGGATGCCCGTTTCCCTCGATCATGCCAAGCATCGCCAGCCGGATTTCAGCCTTCTCAATTCTCATCGAGCACCTCCGATTCACCTCATAACAACTCGCTTAATCCACTTGGCTCAGCCGGCTTGTTTAACTGCCTGCCCCCCCAATTTCGACCGGCTTCCCCGTCCGCCAGGACTCCAGCGCCCCGAGGCTGCACTTCAACGTCGTCACCGCTTCGTCCAACGTAGCCAGGTCGGTCTCCACGCCGGCCATACCGTCGAGAAACGCATTCGCCTGCGCGACGAACAAATCATCCCGCTCTTTCACCGGCGCCGGCTGATACTCCCAACCGGTCGCGCCATGGGGATAGGCGCCCCAGCGCTGCTCGTGCAGTTCCGCCTTGAGGCTCCCGCGTTCGCAATGGAACCAGAATGTCGCTTCGTTCGGCGCCTGGAACTGGTTCAGCGAGTATGTGGTCAGAACGTCGCCGTTGCGGGCGGCCACGCTCACGGTGTCTTCCACTGTTACCCCTTCGAGCGCCTGGTGGCCCGCCTCGCAGAACACCCGCGTGCTGGGCCCCGCGAGCCATTCCACCGAATTGATCAGGTGCGGCAGCATGTCCTGAATAACTCCGCCGCCCGTCTCGTGCCGCGTGTAGTAAATCTGCCGGTAGGCTGGCCGGTATGTCGGGAAGTGCTGTCCCACCACCGCCGCCACATGGAGCAAGCGGCCGAAGGTGCCCTTGCGCAACACTTCACGGATGGCCTTGAGCCCGGGCTGGAAATGATAAACGAAGGCCACTCGCAAGAACTGCTTGCGCCGGGCAATCTCCCCCCGCAATTCCTCCACCTCCTCAAACCCGGTGCTCAAGGGCTTCTCAATCAGAAGCGCCGCGCCTTGCCGATAACATTGGAGGCCGATCCTGATATGGGTATTCGCCGGCGTGCAGACGACCACGCCATCAAACTGCTCCGCCTTCAGCGCCGTCGCCACGTCCGGGAACCCGGCGACCTGGTATTGCTGGGTGATCTTCTGCAGCACCGCCGCATTGGTTTCGCAGACAAACATCTGGGCACGCCCCGTCCGCTGAAAACAGCGCAAGTGCCGCTCTCCAATACTCCCGCAACCGATGACAAGAATCCGAGGTTTCATCGGCCCATTACAACTCCTGCCGTCGCAGCAAGCAAGCATCGAAAACTCTGTACACGCATCCTTGAGGGGCTGTCGCGCGGTTTAGCCGGCCAGATCAAACCGGTAGAACCTGGCTCGCTCCTGACAAAATCAAATCCAAAACCGGTCACCAGCCTGGCTTTCTGCTGGCCGATACGGCCCGCACGAGCCAGCCTCCGGGCGGGCGTCACGGCATAACCACGCGATCAGCGCGCTGTTCCCCAAATCCACGCAGGCCCAACTCCACCAACACCGTCGAGGATCCAAGCTGATGCCGATTCACGTATTGACCGCCAACCAAGCCAGTCCATACTCGCCATGATGAAGCCAACCGCGCCCCGATCCTCTGTCGGCACAATCGGCGACATGATCGCTGTGCGAACTCCCTTGCCGAGGTCAAGGGTTCAGCCGGTGAACCGCTATCTGGCCACGGCCGCGGCCATTGCCCTGCTGCTGTCGCTGGTAACATCGCTTGTCGCCAGCGAAGGCCCGGCACTTGTCCCAACGCCCCGCGAAGTGAAGTGGTCGGCTGAGCCTCCGGCCAAGTTAGTGCCCGGGACGGTGGCGATTGTGATGGGCAGCCAGGCCGCCGCGCCGGAGCACCAGGCCGCGCGGCTGCTGCAAGAGGCTGTCGCCAAGCGCTACGGCCAAACCTGGCCGATCCGCCGCGAGGGCGAAGAGCAGCCAACCGAAAAGACGCTCGTGCTGCTCGGCCAGCGAGCGACCTGCGCGCGGCTCGATGAGCTGTGCCGAAAACAACGAATCGAGCTGAGTGAAACCTCGCCGGGTTTCGACGGTTACGTTATAGCCCAGGTCCCCGAAGGTGACCGCCTGGTAGTGGTCGTCGGCGGCTGCAACGCCCGCGGAGTTGAGTATGGGCAGGATACGTTGTTTCAGATGTTGCGCACCTCGGGCAAGGAATTGGAACTGGTGCGCGGCGTCGTGCGCGACGCGCCAGTGGTTCCCTGGCGGGGCCGGCCCCAAACTCAAGTCCGTCATTACTTGCGCCCCGGCGAACTGGATCTGTATGTGCTGTCGCGTGTCAACTTCATAGACCTGCGCAGCGGCATTTACGCCTTCGAGGGGGGCGAGAGGCTGGACAAGGCGGAGATCGCGGAAGCCATCAAGCAGGCGCATCTGCGGGGGATCATCGTGTACGCGACGGTGAACTGCGGCGTGCCGCGGGCGGCGTATGACAAGGTGCTGGGGACTTATCGCGAGCTGCTGGAGCTGGGGGCGGACGGGTTGTGGCTGTCGTTCGACGACAAAGGGCCGGGCGATGATCCGGTAGCGTTGGCGAACCGGGTGCTGGAGCTGGGGCGGGAGCGGAAGATCGGCGGGCACTTGATCGCCATCACACCGCCGAAAGGTTCCTATCAGCGGATCGTGACGGAGTTCAACCGGAAGATGATGGCGGTGCCCGGCATGGAGCAGGCGATCTGGTTCTGGACCGGGGTGCCGTCGCCAGAGGCGGTGGCGGAAGCGCGCTCGATCGGGCTCAAGGTAAAACCGGGCTGGTGGCACAACTGGCCGCGGCTGTTCACCCCTCAGTCCTACACCGGGGTGCCACCCCTGTCGCTGGGCTGGAGCGCGCCGGATTACGACGTGCTCGCCGAAGGCGCCGAATGCCTGGAGGCCGTCATGCCCTGGGGTGGCAACGCCTTCGGCCAGCACTACATCGTGCCCGTGATTGACTGGTGGGGATGGAACCCTCGCGGCCACGATTGGAACGCGCTACGCAGCAGGATTTTCTCGATTGTCTTTGGCGCAGACCAGGTCGCCGCCGCGTTGAAGTTCGACGACCGGCTGCAACAACTCTTTGGGCTATTCCGCTACGCGTATAAGCACAGCGACGACCTGCCCTCCTGCCCACCGCGACTCCGCGCCGCCGCCGATCGCCCGCGCGCTGAGGCTTGGATGGCTGAACTGGCGTCGCTGCTCGATGACCTCACCCGGAAGGCGCCCGGCCAAACGCTGCTCGCCGAGGCAGCGGTAAAGTCCGACTACCTCGACCGAATGCGACGGGAACTGGAAACGCACCGAACAGCAGCGAGTCTGACTTACCCCGATGATTGGTGGCCGGACCAACAACGCAAGATTCTTGACGCGCTCTATGCGGGCGACACCGCCAGCGTGGATCAACTTGCATCCAGCTACCGGGAGCGGGTGCTGCGGGAAGTGGAGCAGGCGGGTAATGCCATGCCCTCGTATCCGCACATCAAGGACTACGTGAAGTGGTGGCAGAAGCGCGCGTCGCTCGATGCAAAAGGCTGGCAGGCCCTGGTGGACTCGCGCCAGGAAGCGCTGGCGAAGCGGCTCAAGGATTATTTCTGGTTTACGGTGAACCCCGGTCCAATGCTGGATGGAATGGCGTCCCCGCCGCTCGGATGGGGCATCGGTCGCTGGCAGGTCAGCAATCGGTTGTTGGCGACCGCCCTGCCCTCCCCCCATGAGTGGTTCTGGGGTGACTGGATGGCCGGCCTGTATGATCGTGGCAGCACCCGGGCCGCGGCGTTCGCTGCCGACCGGAAGATGCCAGGCGACGTTGGCGAGTATGCGGAGCTCCAAGCGATCTTGCCCATCTCGGGTCGGCGTGACCGCCTCGGGCTATTGCTCTTTGCCAGCGCCGCTAATAAGGACCTCTTCTCCAACACCCTAACCAAGTATCGCTGGGCAGGCTACCGATTCTTGGAGCTAAAGTGGCAGAACAAGCTGCTCTGGGAAGCCGACCTCGGCTGCCTGCCGGAACGCGGCGAATGGTTCCTGGTCCGCCTCCCGCGACTCCCCGACGATCTCAAGGACCTGACGCTGCGCCTGCGCGCCGAAGACCGCAAAGTCTCGCAGAACAACTACACCCTCTGCTTCGTCGGGCCAATCCGTCTCCTGGAACTGCCAGACTGACCCGCGACGCGCCAGCGCACTCAGGCGCCAGCCAGGTTGTCCGGTGCATCCCAGTTCAGGATGAACTCGATGATGAGGGCACCGGTGCAGGCCAGTTGCGGCTCGCCAAGACCCTTGCCTGACTTCGAATCGTAGTACTCGTAGAGTGCGTCGGCATTCATGGCGCACCAGTTGAGCAGGTTCTGTCGAAGCGCCTCGGCGGTCTTCTTATAACCGTAGAACTTCAGGCCCTTGGCAGCAAAGTAGGTTGTCTCCGGCCAACTGGGGCCGCGCCAATATCCGCCGCTTTCGTAGCGCGGATGGTTGTAGGCCACCGTTGGCATGCCAGGGAATAGCCTCGCAGGGTCTGTCGCCAGCTTAGCCATTGCGCGTGCTTTGGCGCGCTGCGCCACTCCCGCAAAGAGCGGCAAAAACGAGGCTGGCGACAGTGCCTCGGAGAACTGGCCCGTGTCACGCCGGCGGTCGAGGTAGGCGCCGGCTCTCGGATTGAAGAGGCGGTCGTTGATCTTCGCCGCCAGAGCCTCGCGCCGGGCGCGCCACCGCTGCGCTTCGTCCGGCAACCCGAGCCACCGCGCCATGCGTTCCATCGCCCGGTAGAACAGCACCATGTACCCGTTGAGGTCCACCGTCCAGAGTTCCACGCCGTCGTCCCACCGAACGGAGTTGTCCCAGCCCGATTCGAAACGGATCGCCTGGTTGTCCTCTTTCGCATTGTGGGTAAGGTCGGCATAGTAGTGGAAGAGACCTTCCGCCTCGCCCCCGCGATCGCGCCACCAGTGTTGCTCGAATCTGGTGAATTGCCGATAGGCGCTCGCCAGGAAAGTGTTGTGGGGGGCGCGCTGGTGCATAAGCGCGCACACCCAGGGCATCACTGGCGGCTGACCGTAACGATCACGGACGAGTCCACTGGCGCGAATGTTGTTTATGAGCGCACCGGAAGGCAGCTGGCGGTCGAGGATAATCCGAAGTTGCTCGCGCGCCAACTCGCCGTCCCAACGCGAGACAGCCAGCGCATGAAAACTCCCGTCCCAATTCCAGACCCCGCGATACTTGCCAGGCGCGGGGCAGATGCCACGCCGCGGCGCCCAGGGCAGCGGTTTACCGAGTTCGCCCTCGGTGAGGATATTCCGATACAACACCTCCTTGGCGCGGCGCAGCAGCTCGAAATCCCGCCTCGAAACCTTCCGGCGCTGCCGCTCAAGCCATCGGTCAGCCGCGGCTTGGCTGGAATCCCAGGATGAGATAACCGGCGCGTTCGTGCCGGCGCGGAGCCGGCAAGCGGCCCACGCGATCGAACCGAGCATCGCGGTCTTCAGGAACTGCCGGCGCGTAGGGCCGGCTTGGGAAAGGGTGGCTGGGGTGCGGTTCACGCGGACTCTCAGGCTGGAGGCTACCATCAGCGTTGGAGAAAGCTGGAAGACCTCCCGTTGCGCTCCTTGAGACGCTTAAGGATCAGCAGCGCAAGCATGACGCCCCTCGGCTCGTGCAGGGTGAGCGAGCCGGTATAGATGCCCTCCGGCCGCCTCAACGCGGCAGCGTAGATCGTCTCGAACCATTCAATCGCGTCGGGCGAAAGTGTGTGCTCGATGGCCAGAAGCGTAAACAACAGGTAATCGTAAATGGCGGCGTCAGGCTCTGGCTTCCCGGCGCGCTGCTTCAGACTTTCCGGGCCATCGAATTCCTGCGGTCCGCCATTGCCCGCGCTACTCCAATGCGCGCGCAACGTCTGAAAGCCCAGTGCCAGGCCGTCATAAAACATCTCCCGGTTGTCGAGCCTGAGGGCCTCGAACATGACGTTGAAAGCGGCCTGAATCGTGTGCCAGCCCAGGATCTGGTGAGCCCAGTCATAGTCTTTAGTCCATTGGCTCAGGTAGTCCCGGGAATAGGGTTGGTACAGATGGTCCAGGCATTCCCAGGCGAATCCTTCATCCCGCTGCCAGTGCCGGGTCAGGATGCTCCGCACACAAAAGCGCGCGATGCGTTCCAGTCTTTCATCCGGCGTGTGCGACAGGAATTGGGTCAGGGGAAAGAGCAAGTGCACCCAGGTGCCGAGGCGCTTGATCCCCGGCTCATAGACCGGCCCGTGCCCGGCGCCAAGGTATTCCGGCGCGAGCACGGTCCGGGTGGCGGCCAAAGTAGTTTCCAAAGCGAGCTTCCTGGCCTCATCGTCGCCTGTCGCCTTGTAGTATTCCTGGAGGCCGAGCACCATGTACACGTCGGCGTAGATATCCAGAAATCCTTCTTTCGGCTTCCAGTCCCGGCTGTAGAGCGTTCCCCAGTGACCACCCGCAACGCGGCCTTGCCGGACCAACGCCTCCTTGCCCTGCCGCGCCGCCGCAAGGTGTTCTGGGTCCTTCCCGAAGTTGTTATGCAGAAATGAGAAAAGCCAGAGCAGCCGGCCCTGAGAATACAAATCCTTGTCGGTGGTCTGGCAAGCCTTGGTCTTCTTGTCCGGGCGCAGATATCCGCCATGCTCGCGATCTATGCCGTGGGCTTGCCAGAAGGCAATAGTATCGACTGCAAGTTGCTCTTCATACCAACGTTCGATCTCCCCGAGCCGCCACTTCCCGATGCGGGCAACGGAGCCATCAAGATTCATTCGGCATGGCAAGGCTGAGCGGGCCGGCGATTCTCGAACTTCTCCGCGATTCGAAGCCCCGGCCCCGCTGCGCTGCTCCGCCGCCCCAGCGGGTCTCTCCTCCAGCATCGGCAGCGAGAACGCCATGCCCCCGGTGGCGACGGACGAGAGGAACGATCTACGCCTGATCTTCTCTCCCTCGCTCATATGACCGGGCCAGCCATGCTGAATCATGCAAAAAGCCTAAATACCTCCGCGGTCGGCGAACTGAAATGCGTATAGATCCAGGTCGCGGATCACAAAGTGCAGGCGCACGGGCTTCCCCGCCAGTTCCTTCAAGGAACTCTCGCCCTTCCATTTCACGACCCGGCTGATTTCGTTGGCCGTATGCACCAAGTCGCAGTCCTGCAGTGTGTGGTTCGGAATCGCCTGCCCTTGCTCATCGAGCAGCTCGACCCGAAGTTCGCCACAGGCCGAGGTGTTGACGTTCAGCAGCAGTTGCTCACCCGTGAACCGCAGCAGCGGGGTGGTAAACTCGCCCCCCGCGAACGCCGCCCGCACGGACACAAACCCGTCCCGGCGCAAGACGACCCGGCTGATGGCCGCCGGTCCGGTGGGCGCAACGTCGGCTGCCGTCAACAGCCGGTTGTTCTCATCATTCCTGTCCCACCCGTGCGTCGCGCTGGTGCCGAGGTAATACATGTATAACTCGCGATCGTTGGCAGCGGGCACGACGCCATAGACCATGTAAACGCGCTTTGAATCAAACTCGCCCTTCATTCCCAGGCCCACGAACGGGCGGTGGTCGTACCGCTCCCACTTGAGGCCGTCCCGGCTGCTGGCGAAGCAGGTGTCCAGCACACCCGCATTGATCGGCGCCTGCTTGCGAAACTCGGCAATTTGCCCCCCGTAGTGGTAATACTCGGTCGGAAACATCAAGTAGGCATCCTCCGCCCAGGGATACTTGAGCGCCCCGTTCGTGTACAGGTCCAGCAGCGCGATGCGCTCTTTCCTGGGGGACTCCGAGCGCACGACGTGCTCGGGATCCGCCTGCATGACCACTGGGCAGTCATCCACCTTGGCAAAGAAACTCAGCTCCGGAGATTCCGCGCGGGCAATGGTCCGGCCTTGCGACCCAAACTCGCGCATGTTCTTGCGAAAGTAAGCCACGTACTTCCGGATGCGCTCATCCCAGAAAATCACGTTCTGCGAATCCAGATGATGCGGCTTGACGGTGTTGTTAAACGTAATCACGTTTGTGAAGGCGCGCTTCCAGTGCACGCCGTCCGCGGAGGAGAAAATCTGGAGCTGGCTGTCGAACTCCGGAGGATTGGCCACTAGCTTGAACCGTTCGCCGCCGCCCGCCTTTGGGTCCACGAATACCATCAATCCATGGGTCCCGCCTTCGACGCCTCCAACGCCCCGACCCAGCACGAGGTTGGGAGGCAGGTTCGAG
Organism: Candidatus Paceibacterota bacterium; assembly: GCA_035452965.1. Classification (NCBI taxonomy): domain Bacteria; kingdom Bacillati; phylum Minisyncoccota; species Minisyncoccota bacterium. Next base: position 57,651 of record DAOTCE010000007.1, read on the forward strand.
CCGTTTGCGGCGCCGCGCCCTGTCAGGTTCAGGTTCGGCCTTACCCAGTGAATGCCGTCGCTTGAACGCGCGTATAAGATGCTCGCCCCCGCCGTGTACCAGAGATGGTAGACTCCCGCATCATGCAGCACCGAGTGGTATCCTCCCAGCGCCAAATCCGGCTCCGAGATAATGGCGCGATCGCCGGTCTTGCAAGGCGAGTGGACGACAAACTGTATCCCTTTGGCTTGCTGGACGAATTTCTCATCCATCAGCAGTTGCCGACGGCTGCCGACGGAGAACGGCTCCCCGGCCGCCAGGGTGGAGAGTCCGCAGAGAATCAAGGCTAGCTGGGTGGCGTGCCTGCACATTCGAGCTGGTTGTTGCATAACAATAAGGTGTCTGCAGGTGTCGGTTGATGCAAAAGCATGATTTCGCACTTCGTCGCTGTCAACCCGATTGAGGTTTGACGCCACCGAGATAACCTGTTCATCTGCTAGACAAGCTGAAGCCGCTTGCGCCATTGGGTGGCTCGGGCAAGGCTAACTCAGGCATGAAGACTGAACGCACTTCCCGGCTGCCGGTGTTCTACACGCATGCGATCGGCTCCCTGCCGCGGCCGCAGGCCGTTCGCGACTTGCTGGCGCGGCGGGCCGAGCTGCCGCCCGAGCGGTTTGCCGCGGCCATGGACGATATGGTGCGGTTTGCCATCCGGCTCCAGGAGCAGGCTGGCATTGACGTGATCAGCGACGGTGAATGGCGCCGGGTGCAATACGTGGACGAATTCCTGGATCGCATTGGCGGCTTCGAGGCCATTGACCGCTACGAACACCAGGGCGAGGTGAAATACCGGCGCGTCATTGTGCGGCGCCTGGAATTGCGCGAGCCGGTGTTCGCCCGGGATGCCGCCTTTCTGCGCGCCAACACGGACCGCTGCACCAAGTTTGCCTTGCCCAGCCCGTTCCTGATCGCCATCCGCTATTGGAAGGTCGAACACAGCGCCCGCGCCTACCCGACCTGCGAGCACTTCATGGAGCACCTGGCCGAGGCGCTGGCGCGCGAGGCCCAGGCGCTCGCCGCGGCGGGCATTGACGTCGTGCAGCTTGATGATCCCGCGCTCACCTACTTCTGCGACCGCAAACTCATGGCCGGCGAGGATAGCCACGACGAGCGTTTACGCCGGGGTTGGGACATCGAGCGGCAATTCCCCCTGGCCGTCACCGCGATCAACCAAATTGTGGAGGGACTGCATGCAGAGGTCCACCTGCATTGCTGCCACAGCGTGTATAAACGCCGCAGCGATGTCACCGGCGATTACAAGCCCATCCTGCCCCGGTTGAAAGACGCGAGGCTCGACCGCGTGAACCTGGAGTTTGCCTACCAACATACCGGGGACATCAGCGACCTGAAATATCTGCCCGCGCACATGGGCGTCGGCATGGGCGTGGTGGACGTGCGGACAGAATCGCCGCAGTCGGTCGAGGCCATCGAGAGTCTCGCGGCGGCCGGAGCGCAGGCGATTGGAGCGGAACGCATCGCCCTTAACCCCGATTGCGGCTTTGCACCAAACTCCGCCGAGCCGCCGACTATTGACGAAGCCTACGAGAAGTTGAAACGCCTGGCGGAAGCTGCCACACGACTTCGACGCCGCTTTGCCAAGTAGCTTGCTATGAAGCTGAAGACCCTCTCCTTCCACTCTGCCGCGGCTTTAGCCTTCGCTCTCGGCGCTGGTTCAGCTTCTTCCCAATGGTCCTTCGTCGCGCCGGGCCTCGACTACCGGGAGTATAGTCTCCCCGGACCTGTGCGCGTCTTTGTGGCCCGGGCCGACCGCAGCAAAGACACCTGGACCGTTGACTCTATGAAAGGCCAAGGCACGATGAAAGGCGGCCACGAGACCGTTCCCAACATGGCGGCGCGCTACGACGACTCCGTAACCTTTGACGGCCACCGTTACGCGGTCAAGGTTGCGATCAACGGAGACTACTACAACCCCAGAACCGGCGTGCCGTTTGAGGGCCAAATCATGGCTGGCTGGTTTGCCAAACGCTTTGGGGAATATAGCGGCATTAGCGGCTTCGTCTGGACAAGCGACCGCCGGGCGTTCCTGGGCGGCAATGTGCGGAATGGCCCGCCGCTGCAGCGCGTTGTCTTTGCCGATGGCGCGACGATGCGAGTCGACCAACTCAACGCGCCGCGCCCCGATAACTCGCTCGCCCTCTACACGTGGCATTTCGCGGCAAACACCGGCACCAGTCCCGGCGGCGCAGAGGTCCTTATCCGCATGCACGCCCCCCTGGGACTTGGATCGGGAACGCAAGGCCAGATTGTCAAGGTCGGCGAAAGCGCTGGCGCCACTCCCCTGCCCTTCAACCACGTCGTCCTCTCCGCTCACGGCAAAGCCGCCGCCGAACTCCTGCGCCACGCGCGCGCGGGCCAATCACTTTCCTTCCAGCTCGGCCTCAAGGACCATGGCAGCGAGGCCAGCGGCTTGGCCCCTCAGAACTGGCGCAATGCCTACGCCAGCATCGGCGGCCCAAAACGGATCCTCGTCAACGGCAAAGTACCGCGCGACTGGGAGGCCAAAGCGAAGAAATATGCCGAACAAGGCAGAAGACACGGTTCTGTCGTCAAGGATCCGCGCACGGCCATCGCCTTCAACGAGCGCCACCTTTTCTTCCTCGTCATTGATGGGCGTTCCAGGCAAAGCCTCGGCATGACTTTTACCGAGACGGGCTTCTTCTGCCGAGACGAACTCAAAGTCACCGATGCCATCCTGCAGGACGGCGGTGGCTCCTCGACGCTGTGGGTGGACGGCCAGGTCAAAAACACTCCATCTGGCAAGGGCAAGGACGAGAAGTACGGCATACTCCGCGCGGTGTCCAACGGCTACTTCATCGCCGAGGTCTTGCCGCCGAAGATGTCCACCCGGTTCCAGGCCGGCCAGAACGTGCGCATCGCAGGCAAACTCCGCCTGGGGCCAGGTACCACGTTCGGCACGCTGGACAATTCCGCCGATGCCGCCACGGGCACCATCTTGCCGGAGTCCTTGAATGGTGTCTTCGCCAAAGGCAATCATTGGTGGCTCTGCCGTGTCGGAGCGACTGACGGCTGGGCCTCACTCAACCAAATCACCGCTGCTCCTTAACTTATGCACTTCCACATCCGGTCTGTCTTTCTTGCGTTCTTGCTGGCCCTCCCCCCGTACTCCACCACTCTGGCTGCCAAATCTGTCGGTGGCCTCACCGGGCCCTGGCAGCTCTTCGTGGATGACTACCTCGTCGCCTCGAAGGACAATATCGTCCGCCGCTACCATGCCTTCCAGAAGTACACAAACAACCCCGTCCTCGCGGTGGATCAGCCGTGGGAGCATAACGTCGTTTCCTGCAGCACTGTTCTCCCCGCCGAAGACGGCAAAGGCTTCCGCATGTGGTATCACTGCTGGACGCACCCAAACGACCCCGACCGCGGGCATGCCCTCTACGCTGTCAGTTCTGACGGCATCCATTGGCAGAAGCCGAACTTGGGCCTGCTCCCTTGGAAGGTCAACGGCTCCTCCAATAATAACTTCGTTGGCGCCAGCGGCTCGATCATGCACACCCCGAACGATCCCGACCCCGCCCGCCGCTACAAGGCCGTCCACTCCGGCAACTTCTTCTTCCGCGCCTCCCCGGACGGGCTTCGCTGGGAGCGCCTTACCCAGGGTGAACTGTTCAAGGCAGGCGACACCGGCCACCTGATGTGGGATCCGCTCACTGACAAGTACCGTGCCTACGCTAAAATCAACGCCCTGGTCGCCGGCCAGCGCCGCCGAGCCATTGGTTACAGCGAAGGGACCGGCTTCGAAGCATGGCCCTCCATGCGGTTGATCATGGCGCCCGATGACTTTGACGACCGCTGGGTCAAGCCCGGATCCGTTCAGCGCACCCACTTCTACAACTGCCCCGTCTTTGCCTGCCAAAGCCACTACCTTGGCCTAATGTCCATCTACCGCGCCGAGGATGACGAAGGCTACTTCCACGGTCCCATCTTCGTCGAGCTGGTCACCAGCCGCAACGGCATTCACTGGCTGCGCGAGGATGGCGACCGCCCGCCGCTGCTGCCCTGCGGCCCGCCGCGCACGTGGGACCACGGCATGGTCTTCGGCGCTTCCATCGTGCCCGTGGGAGATCAGCTCTATCTCTATTACAGCGGCTATGATGGCCTGCACGACTATCTCCCCTTCCACTCTGCCATCGGGCTGGCGTTCCTGCGCAAAGACGGCTTCGCCTCACTCGACGGCGAAGACATCCCCGGCGAGGTCACCACCAAACGCCTAACCGGCCTTACCGGCCAGCTTCACCTCAATTGCGAGGCCGCCGCCGGTTTGCTCCAGGTCGAAGTCCTCGATGACAGCGGCAGTGTTGTACCCGGTTATAGCAAGCACGACTGCAATGAGCCCCGCGGCGACGGCATAGACCAGGTCGTCGCCTGGCGGAACCACGCCGAGCTGCCTGCCACCAGCGGGCCTTTGCGCCTGCGCTTCTTCCTCAAGAACGTCTCTCTCTACTCCTTCTATGCCGGCGACAACGTCAAGGTCTTGGACGATCCGTACCGGGAATCACTCGCCGCTCTGTTCACCTTCGAGGGCGATGGCGGGCGCCGCGCCGCTAACAAGCTGCCGCCTAATGCAGCACGCTCCCTCCGGTTCCGCGGCACCAGCAAAATTGACGGCGACGCCAAGAACGCCGCCTTCGGCAGCCAATCCGTTACCATCCCCTCCCTCTGGCGGCCGCTCAACAGCCTGCAAATTACCGACAGCGCCAATCTCGGCACCCGCTTCACACTAGCGGTCATGGCCCGCAGCACCGATAACCGCTTGGGACGGCTGTTCAGCTCCTACGATGGCAACGGGCCCGTCAACACGTCCGAGCTCATCTTCGAGTGCGACCCGTCCGGCAAGGCCATCCCCGGCCTTCGCCTGTTCTGCCGCGGTATTCCCGTTACCTCCCAACCCCTCACCTTCGCTGACGGCAAGTATCATCACCTGGCCGTGACGTGGGACGACGGGCATGTCCGGTTTTACCTGGACGGTGCCGACGCCGGCGAAGCGTGGCTCCCGGGAGGCGCGCCGGTCGTGATGCCCCGTGATCTGCTCGTCGGCGACGATGCGGAGTTGGGCCGCACCGACGAACAGTTCAACGGCAACATGGACGACATCCTGGTCCTCGGCCGCGCCCTTAGCCCCGAAGATTTGAAGTCGCTTGCCGCTCAAGGCGCGGAAGCGTTCTTCAAACCCAGGAAGTAGCGGACTAATGCAGATCTCTGGGCTGCCGATAGGGCTGCCGGGAACTGTAGAGCGCCAGCCGCTCGCCGATCTGACTGGCCAGGACTTCCAGGCCTTGGGTCGTCGCTGCCGCTTGAGCTCGCCGGGCCGTTACACTCGCCTCCTCAAACCGCCCCGCCTCAGCATACGCCGCCGCCAGCGTGTCCAGCACCCCTACGTTATTCGTGCCCGACAATTCAACCGCCTGCTCCGCGAGCCTCACCGCCTCCGCCCCATCCCGCACTTCCACCCGCGCATCCGTCGCCATGGCCCAAGCCAGGTTGTTCAATGGATCGGACCACTGCGGCGCCAACCGTACCGCCTCTCGCCAGTGGCCAATCGCTTCCGGCGTGCGCCCTTGCTGCTGGCGCACTATCCCCAGCGCGTAATGCGCCGCGACGAAAGCGGGCTCGAGCCGAAGCGCCAACTCGAACTGTCGTCCGGCCTCCTCTGCCTCTCCCTTTCGGGCCAGCACCGCTCCAAGCTGGTACTGCGCCTCGGGGTTCTCGGGAGTCAAACGCGCCGCTTCGCCGCAGTGTATCATGGCCTCCTCGATCTGGCCGGCCTCCAGCAATACGCGTCCCAACTCGCCACGAGCCCGGGCATCCCCAGGATTCGACTGCAACGCTTCCCGGTACGGCGCAGCGGCTCGCTCCAACTTCTCGCCGATTGCCACTGCGCGCTCCAGCTTCTGCCGCGTGCCGGGAGAGTCGGGTTGGAACCGCAGCGCTTCACGAAAATGCACCGCGGCCTCCGCGTAACGGCCCTGGCCTGCCAGCACCGCTCCCAAGTTATCATGCGCCTCCGGGTAATCAGGCTTCAAGCGCAGCGCCTCGTCAAAGTGCCGAATCGCTTCCGCCGGCTGACCTTGCCTAAACAGAACATACCCAACGTTATTATGGGCCTCGGCGTCAGTGGGATTCAAGCGCAACGCTTGATTGTACTCGCGGATGGCTTTACCGAGATCGCCTTTCTTGAACCAGGCATATCCGAGGCTGCTATGGGCGTCGTCCTTCTCGGGGGTGAGATGGATAGCTTTCTCATAGTAACGAATGGCTTCGTCGAATGCTCCTTGCCCGGCCAGTGCGATGCCTTGGTTGTAGTAGGCGGCCCCAAGGTTCTGGATGGCTAGCTCATTCGTCCCAGTCACCGCCAAGGCGTGCCGCCACAGAGTTTCATCGTCCTTCCAATAACCAATCTGCCGACGGGTCAGAGCGAGGCACGCCAGCGTGGCCACCACCACCAGCCCAGACAGGCCGACTTTCCGCCACTGCCACCGCAAGGTCAGTGCGTGCGCCCCCCATACCAGCATGAGCAGCACCCCGATGGTTGGAATATATGTGTAGTGATCCGCCATGGACTGTTTGCCAATCTGCACCAGACCGATCACCGGCACGAGGGTGCCCACAAACCAGAACCAGCCGGTCGGCAGATACCGATGTCGCCGCCCCCACGCCACCACGCAGACCGAGATTCCAGCCAGGGCAAAACCGCACGGCAGCACCGTGGCCCAACCCCAGCCCGCTGGGTAGGGGTAGAACGGGCTCAGGTCGGTCGGCCAAAAGAGCTTGCCCACGTAGCGGCCATAGGAGACCAGCGCGTTTTGCAGGCGGGCAGTGAAGACGAATTGGCCGGTGGCCTTGATGTTCTCGGCGCCGGCCTGGACGGTGAACGCGATCACGGCGACCATGAACGCCAGGCCGAAGAACGGCAGCTTCTCCAAGGCCAAACGGAGCAATGGAGTGATTGAGTGATGGAACGGTGGTGGGGGGCGTGTTGAGTATTGTGTGTTGTGGATCGCCTGTTGCGTGTTGCGTGATTCCTCATGCCGCAGTCCGCACTCTGCACTCCCCATTCTGCCCAGCGGCCAGTAGTCGAGCAGCAGGAGGACGAAGGGCAGTGTGACGAGCATCGGCTTGCTCATCAGGCCCAGCGCGAAGAAGGCCAGGGCCAAGCCATAAGCGACTTTGGACTTTGCACTCGGAACTTTGGAATTGCGCGCATAGCGCGCGTAGGCTAACAGGGTCAGGAGCCAGAAGAGGGTGCTCAGAACGTCCTTGCGTTCGGAAACCCAAGCGACTGATTCCACGCGCAGGGGATGCAGGGCGAACAGGAGCGCCAGGGCCGCGCAACGCCAGGGCGCGCCGGTCATGCGATGGAAGACCAGAAAGAGCAGAACGGCGTTGAGGGTGTGGAGCAGGACGTTGGTGAGGTGATGGCCCCAGGGATTCAAGCCGAAGATCGAGCAGTCCAGCATGTGCGAAAGGGTCGTGAGCGGATGCCAATTGGCCGCCACCGGGTTGCAGAACGCGTAGGCAACCCCCTTCCAGGTCAGCCCACTCTGGACCTGGGGGTTGGCGGTGACGAACGGCGCGTCGTCGTAGTCAATGAAGCCGTTGCGCAGCGACGGCAGAAACGCCCAGAACACGAGGCCGAACAACAGGATGCTGATCCCCAGCGAGAGACGTCGGGAAGCGAGTGCCGGAGGCCAACGGATGGTCATGGCTTCACGTCCGGGGTGTCCCGATAGGGCTTCTGGGCAGCGTAGAACGCCGAACGCCGGCCAATCTGGCCGGCCAAAACCTCCTGCCCCTTTGCCGCAGCCGTAGCCTGCGCCCGCCGAGCGGTGGAACGCGCCTCCGCAAAACGCCCCGCCTCAGCATAGGCGGCGGCCAGCGTGTCCAGCATGCCCACCGTGTTGGTTCCGGTCAACTCGACGGCCCGCTCAGCCAACTTCACCGCCTCCGGGCCGTTCCGCAGGTCCGCGCGCGGATTGGTCGCCAGCACCCATGCCAGGTTGTTGAGCGGGTCCGCCCACTGGGGAGCCAGCCGCGCCGCCTCCCGCCAGTGCTGCAGCGCCTCGGCCACCTGTCCCTGGTGCTGCCGCAGTATCCCCAGCGCATAGTGCGCCGGAGCAAACTTGGGCTCGAGCCTGAGCGCCAGCTCGAATTGGCGCGCCGCCTTCTCCACCTCACCCTTGCGGGAAAGGGCTGCGCCGAACTGGTATTGGGTCTCTGCGCTTTTAGGGCTCTGCCGGGCCGCCGCGGTGAGGTGTTCCAAGGCCTCATCAAGCCGGCCGCTCTCCAGCAGCACGCGGCCCAACTCGGCTTGTGCGCGAACATCGGCCGGTCTCGCCCGCAGCACGTCCCGATACGCCTCGATGGCCTTTCCGGGATCCTGAAGTATGGCCAGCATTTGGTCGAGCTTTCGGCGGCCGTTAGCGTCGTCCGGTTTGAGGCGCAGGACTTCTTGAAACTGCGCAGCCGCCTCACGGAAGCGCCCGAGGCTGGCCAGGGCGAGGCCCAGATTGTGATGCGCTTCCACGAAGTCCGGTTCGAGACGTAACGCCTCGGTGAAGCGTGCGATGGCCTCGTCGAATCGCCCCTGGCCCGCACACAGGCCGCCGAGGCTGCTCTGCGCGGCGGCATCCTCAGGGTTCAAGCGCAGCGCTTCTTCGTAATGCGGAATAGCCTCCGCCGGCCGGCCAACCTGGACCAGGGCGAACGCCAGGGCGGCGCGGGGGTTGGCATCGCGAGGGTTGATCCGGATGGCTGCTTCATAGTGCGGGATGGCCTCGTCGAATCGTTTCTGCACGGCCAGGTAGAACGCCAGGTTGCCGTGGGCGAAGTCGTTGTTCCTTGTCACGGTCAGGGCGTAGCGCCACAGAGTCTCGTCGTCCTTCCAGTAGGCAATCTGGCGGCGCGTGAGACCGACGCAGGCCAGCGCGACCGCCAGGGCCAGACCCGACAGCACGACTCTCCGGCCAGGCCAACGCGCGGCCAACTCGTGCGCGCCCCAGACCAGCATCAGCAGCACGCCGATGCCGGGAATATAGGTGTAGTGGTCGGCCATGGATTGTCTGCCGATTTGCACCAGGCCAATCACCGGAACCAGGGTGCCCAGGAACCAACACCAACCAGCGGCCAGGTACCGCCGCTCCCGGCCAAAGAAGAACACCAGCACCGAGATGACCAGCAACCCCAGGCCCGACCCCAGAATGGCCGCCACACCCCAGCTGGCCGGATACGGATAGAACGGGCTCAAGTCCACCGGCCAGAAGATAGTGCCCAGGTAACGGCAATAGGAGACCACGGCATTTGCGAGCCTTGTTGCCAGCGGGAGCACGTTGCACTTGGGTATGTTCAATGCTCCTGCTTGGACCGCGTAGGCGAGCGCGCTGCCCGCGGCCGCCAAGGCGAAGAAAGGCAGCTTCTCCCTGACGAAGGGAAGAAGAGTCTTGAGTTTGGAGTCTTGGGTCTGAAAACCAAAACGGTTGAGCGGCCAGTAGTCCAGCAGCAGGAGCACGAAGGGCAGTGTGACGAGCATTGGTTTGGACATCAGGCCCAAGGCGAAGAAGGCCAGTGCCAAGCCGTAGGAAACTCCCGACTTTGCACTCGGGACTTCGGACTCTCGCGCATAGCGCGCATAGGCCAGCAGGGTCAGCAGCAGGAAGAAGGTGCTCAGGACGTCTTTACGCTCCGAAATCCACGTGACCGATTCCACCCGGAGGGGATGTACAGCGAAGAGCAAGGCCAGAGCCGCGCAACGCCAAGTCGCGCCCGTCATCCCTCTGAACAGCAGGAACAGCAGGACGGCATTGGAGGCGTGTAGCAGGACGTTGGTCAGGTGATGGCCCCAGGGCTTCAGGCCGAAAAGCGTGCAATCCAGCATGTGGGAGAGAATCGTGAGCGGATGCCAGTTGGCGCCCACCTCGTGGGAGAACGCCCAGATGAGGTTTGACCAGCTTATCCCGGCCTGTACTCGCAGGTTGCCGGTCACAAACAGCATGTCGTCGTAGTCCACGAAGCCGTTGCGGAGCGAGGGCAGGAAGGTCCACACCACGGCTGCCAACAGACCAAGCGAGATGGCAATGCAAGGGCCGCCGCGTCCGGACGAGGTTGGTGGCTCGCCCGGGTTTGCGGGGCTAGGTCGCAGATTTGGGTTCGCGGTGCGTTGTGCCATGCTTGGCGCGCGACGAGCCACCCGCTTGCGAGCGTTCGCGCGGTGCCATTCAACTAGAGTAACGTCAGGGTGGAAGCGAGCAAAAAGTGGGGGGAGGGCTTGTTACGAAAGCGACGTGACCCCTGCTGTGATGGGGCTCCCTCCATAGTCCACAAGCTCCGGGCATGGAAACGACAGAGCGCGGACGAGGCCGTCCGCGCTCCAGCGAGACTCAAAACGACAGGACTGACTTACTTCCTGCGGCGCAGGGCGAGGAGGCCTAACAGGCCCAAGCCAAGCAGAGCGCCGGTAGCCGGCTCAGGGATCGCCACTGTCATAGCGAAGGCACGCGTCGTGTAAGGTGTCACCCCACCGTCGGGTGACCAGGAGCCGATGCCCGTGATGACCGCGTAGACCTGCATGTCCTCTTCGTCCCAATAGCTGGCCACACTGTACGCGCGACTCAAGCGGGAGAAGCCATCAAGAATCCCTTGGCCGGCGGCCAGGTCGGTCAGGTCAATCGCATGCCAGTTGCCAACGCTATCGCTCGTATCCCAGATCACGGCCTTCTCCATGCCACGGTAGGCCATGCCTACAGCGTACTTCCCATCCGCAGAAGCGCCGTATGGGATCTGCAGGGAAATCGAACCCGCTTCGTTCCCGAACAACGGCAGGGGGTTGATCGTCTGGCTCGCACCCGGGTTCTCAACTTTGTAGCCGTAATAGTTGCTGGGATCAGCCAACGTACGGGAACGCCCAAAGACGACGAGCCCATTGGCAGAAACCGAGAAAGCTTCGCCGGAGTCGGTGCCATCCAAGCCATTGAAGAAAAAGGCTGTACTAGCTACAGCATCGAGGACGTAGTTACGCTTGTTCGCCTGGGAATTGTTGACACCCCGCCAGCCAACCGACCGACCGCTGGCGCTCGTTCCCAGCATCTCACCCTGGTCACCAGATATTCCTTTAGTGTAATAGACATTCGCGGGAACAACCATGGGAGTTGTCGGGGGAACCGTCCACAGTCCGGCGCCTTTCATGACAACCAGCTGGCTTGTCCGCGCGTTGCTCCGGGTGCTGACGTAGTAGGCATCGGACCCGGCGGAGGATCCGAGCTGGTTGGCGAAGCCCATCGCCTGACCATAGGTCCAATTGGCGTTGCGGCGCTTGTTGCCCCACGTTGTGCCGCCATTTATCGTCATCCATTCGGCTGCGCCGCTGGAGGTCATGCCCGAGATGACGATCTGCTGCTGGCCGCCATAGGTGCGGTAGCCCACGCCATTGGCGTATTGGGATTGGGCGTTGTCAGCGCTGATCACGTTGATGGCGCTGGCGGAACCGACCTCCCACATGTAACCACGCGTGCCGGATTGGCCAACGATCCATTTGCCGTCCGAGGTAATGGCGCGGGCGTCGTTGGCAGTGTCGCCAGTCAGGGTTGGAATGACGGCAAGGGTGTCAGCCAGGGCGGCGGCGGCACTTAACGTCAAAACGGCGATAGCGGTGAGGAACTTCATGTTTTTGCCTTTCAGGTTGGTTGATTTTGGTGCTTTTTAGATCGCGATAATCAGGAGTGGCAGCGGGCTGCTGCGGAACCCAATTTGCTATAGATCCAGTACAACATGTCTACAGTTTTTACTGCTGAGTGTCATTTTGCGCAGAAACGACGCCCTTTGTCAAGCCCGGAAGGTTGTCTATTCCATGGACAAGACCCCCCGGCCCAAATTCCCGCAGAAGAGGCACAAATGGCCCAAAATGGCCTGTTTTGACAATCAAGCAGTCATTCAACACGGGCGGCGTCCCAGTCTTTTCGGTGATTCACGGAAGTTATTACATGCCGCGGCACAGTGTGCAGTCATGGGATGGGGATGGCGGGTTCCTGCCGATTTTCCTTCAAATGGACCCCCGGCAACGGGCACCATGGAGCGAGCTTACATGAGCATGATGCAAGAATTCACGGCGCTCGATGGCGCCATCTTGATTGACAAGCCCGCCGGGCCAACCTCGCACGACGTCGTGGATGCCATTCGCCGGCGCTTCGGCATCAAGAAGGTCGGCCATTGCGGCACACTTGACCCGAATGCCACCGGGCTGCTGATCATTGTGCTTGGACGCGGCACAAAGCTCTCCGAGAAGCTGATGTCCGACGACAAGGTTTATGAGGGCGCGATCAAGCTCGGCGAGACGACCAACAGCTACGATGCAGACGGCGAGTTGGTGGGGTCACTGCCAGTACCTCCGCTGACGCTGGACCAGCTCAACCAGGCGGCAGGAGAGTTCGTGGGCGATCACATGCAGACGCCCCCGATGGTGTCCGCAGTGAAGAAGGACGGCGTGCCGCTCTACAAACTGGCCCGAAAAGGCATCGAAGTGCCGCGGGAGCCGCGCCTGGTGCACATTTACAACTTCCGTTTCAGCGCCTACCAGGAGCCGCTGGCGCAGTTCCGACTGGCCTGCACCAAAGGCACCTACGTCCGCAGCATTGCGCACGACCTGGGACAGAAGCTCGGCTGCGGCGGGCACCTGGCAACGCTGCGGCGCGTAACCTCCGGCAAGTTTGAGGTAGCGCAGGCCATCCCACTGGCGGAGGTGCTGAAACTGGCGCCGCGCGAACTGGAGAAGCGGGTGCTGCCGTTCTTGAAATTGGCGGCGGCGGGGGGCAGCTAAAGGGCCATCTGGTGTGACGACGTTAAATGAGTGAATCAGGATGGCTGGTTACCCGCCACCTTCGCCGCCTGAGAACCCGCGCCACTAATTTAACGATTCAACCTGTTCAACTCATTTAGCGCGCATGAGAATTATCCGCACGGCCAAAGAGCTGAACCCGGCGCGCCGCAAAGTCTGCCTGGCCATCGGGTTCTTCGACGGCGTCCATCTCGGGCACCAGCAGGTCATCCGCCAGACGCTCACCGACGCCAGAAAACACGACGCCATTGCGCTGGTCATCACCTTCGACCAGCACCCGAACACAGTGGTCGCCCCCAGCCGGGTGCCGCCGCTGATCTACTCACTCCCGCAGAAGCTGCGCGCGATCGAGTCTTTGGGAGCCGACACGTTGCTGCTCATTCGTTTCGACAAGGCATTCAGCGAGCAGAGCGGCGAGGCATTCGTTCGCGGACTGGCGCGCGACCTGGGTAACATTCAAAGCCTTTGTGTCGGGGCGAACTTTGTCTTCGGCCATAAACGCGGTGGGAATGTGGACTTGTTGAGGAAGCTTGGGGTGGAGCTGAGATTCGCGGTGCACGGCATGGCGGCGGTGTCGCTGGACGGCCAAGCCGTCAGCAGCACTCGGATCCGGCAAGTCATTCGGGCGGGAGACTTGGACCGGGTAAGCCAGATGCTCGGCCGCGCCTATTCCCTGGCGGGTACGGTCATTCGGGGGGACGGGCTGGGCCACCGACTCGGCTTCCCGACTGCCAACCTCGATGCCGCCACCCTGGCCTTGCCGCCAAATGGGGTTTACGCCGTCCTCGCGGAGACGGGCGGCAAAACCTGCCGCGCGGTCCTGAATATTGGCCACCGGCCCACCCTGCGGGATCCGAACCCGCAGTTAAGGGTGGAGGCGCACCTGATTGACTTCACCGGCGACCTCTACGGCCAGGAATTGGAAGTAGCCTTCGTGGAGAATCTGCGCACAGAGAAGGAATTTGCCTCGCTCACCGAACTACGCCAGCAAATCGCCCGGGACATCCTCGACGCCCAAATGCGGTTCTAGCAAAGGACTCGATTTCGCAAATCCACTAACGTATTGCCTGCACACAGTCCGGAACCCAGCCTGGCCAGTATCGGTCAACATCGTCTCACCGCGCAGGTGGGCTCAACACCGGCACTATGAGCCGGTTGCATCCAGTCACGCCCGCCCACTGCCACCCCAACTACCGGTTCCGCCCATCCCCTGACCTTAAGGCACCCTGCGCCCAATCCAGCTACGGCGACGGGACGGCGGCAATCCAGCGGGACCCCGGTGTGTATCCCATGGGGATCGCTCCCCATGGGATACACACTGGGGCATCACGGGTATCACAGCGTTGTCGCACGGGCATTTCAGACCGTCAGGCCGCGTTCGGAAACCACCACTGTCCTAAAAATGGACACTGCGGTAATCTCCACGAGGGTGGCTGTTCGGTCCAGGAATACGGAACAGCACTACTGGACTGCCGTGTTAAGGCAATTGGTGGGCACGGTAGAATCGCCGGGGAATCCCCGTGGCGGAGTCCGTGAACTGGAGGGTGCCAGTGGTATTGGTGAAGCTGGCCACGGTGACCCAGCTCAGCGGGTTGGACAAGTTGGTCGAGCCCAGGACTTCAATCTTCTGGCCCGGCGGGCCGGAAATGGTGCATCGGAATTGCCCCCCGGCCAGGCGTTGGGGCGAGAGCAGCCGCAGGGCAGTGATCACGTTGAAGGGGCTGCTTAGGGCTGTGTGCCCGGCACCGTCATTTGCTTTGAGCACCACATTGGTGGCGTTTTGCCCCACAGTAATCGTTCCGTTCCAGACGCCGTTTACGAAGGCGCCGGAGGTCGCTGGGCTCACGGGAATGGAGTTGGAGAAGACAACCCGGTAGCGCAAATCAACCATCGGCCCCTGTGCGGTGCCGCGGACCGAAGTCGGGAACACATCGCCGTAAGACCAGTAGAAGTTCTGGCCCACAGTACCTTGAGCAAAGGTAGTAGGCCACGAGGTCGTGCGGAAGTAACCGTTGGTCCCTTGAGGGATGCGTGCACCGACGCGGTAGGTCGTGCCCGCAGCAAGCGTTATCGGCGTCGCCAGCGCTGCCTCGGTCCAACTGCCGAATGCCGACACGTCCTGGCTCGCCAGCAGGGTGCCGCTATCAGTCCAGATCGAAACCTTGTCTGTGCTGTAACCGCGGACGGCGGTGATCTGAACATTAGTGTTTGGCGTAAAGGCGTAGCCGTGCGTCATTTCGGAGCCGAACAGGTAGCTATTCGGTGACAAGTTCCCAACAATCGTGGCGGGAGATCCGGCCCCGGAAGCATAAGCGCTCAAGGTCACGGGGCCCGCGAAACCAGAGGCCACGCCGTTGGTGAGGTTCCGGGCCGTGATGGTCGTCGGGAATGGCGCATTCAGGTACTGCGTGGGACCTACCGGGCCCCATACCAGATGGTCCAGCACTGTCGTCAGCATGTTGTTGGTGAAGTCCACCCCCCACCGATTGCCGCTGGCAGCAGTGTAGTCCCACGATGTTCCAGTCGTGACCGTACGGCTGGTGGTAGTGAAATTGGTCTTGGTGACAGTGATGGAGTAGGTGGAATTGGCGGGGATTCTGGCAAGGGCGTAAATTCCCTGGCTGCCGGTGGTGGTCGTATAGGTGCCGCCACCAGTTTTTACGGCTGTAACGGTGGCAGCAACGACCGGCCGGCCAATCTGGTCCACTACCCGGCCGCTAATGATCTCGCCAGCGCCATTGGTGTAGAGGTTGTACAGGCAAGTGTGCACCACGTTGAAGTCATAGTTGCTGGTTTCCACGATCGGCAGCGCATACCACGCCGAGGCTGCCCCCGACCACCCCAAATTCAAATGGTGGAAGAGGGTGGAATCACTGTAGCCGTAGCCATCCGCCAGGACGGCATGTCCCCCGCTCGGGCCTTTGATCCCCAGGACCACCGGGTATCGAGCATCCAGATTCGGGTTGACCATGTTGATCAAATTGGCGCCTATATCGGACCCGTTGTTGTACCTCGCAACGGCACTGGAGTAGAGGAACGTGGTGGTCAGCGCGATTTTGGCATCCGTCAGGGATGCGGAAGAACCCGTTGCCCTGTAGCTCATGCCGACCGTGGCGCCCGCATCTGCGACTAATGCGCCAATGGCCTGGCATTGCGTCGTGGTGGGACTGGAGGGCGGCATCAACGGCATGTCGCTCCACACATAGGCGCCGCCGGGACCAGTGCCCCCATGCAAGTAATACATTAGGGGAGAGCCATCTGAATAAATCTCAAATCCTGCCGACCCGACGCTGGCGACAGGAAACTCGTAGTAGCGCATCAGTTGGGCCATTGCCGTTGCGACGCAGCCCGCCCAGTAGTTGTTCTTGTTTCCGTCTCCATAGGGCGGAGTATAGTAATTATAACATGCGGTCGTGCCGCCAGCGGCCGCGGTTCCCTGGTCCCAGGTGCTCAGGGTCAGGGGGGCTACTCGGACATCCGACACGCTCGCAAGAGCCTGATCCGTGGCCCCTTCGGATGCCGGTTTGGCTTCCTGAGTGGCAAGCCGCCGCCACTTCGCCTGGGCTTTGAGCGCGTTGGTGTCCGGGTTGGCTGCGTTCTTCGCCAATCGGGCGTAAGAAACTCTGGCCGACAGATCGCCGCTCGCCAGGGCGCCCAGAGGATTACCAGTCGAAGGGTCAAATTTGCCGGCGCGAGCGAAGCCGACAATCGGCTGAACCTGATCGTCAGCGGCCGCAATGACGAAGCCGGAGGGGGCCAAATACACCACATAATACAGGGCGCTGCCAGCGTTGTCGCTGAAAGTGTCCACCCGCTGTACGGTTGTGCCCAACTCCTCCCCCAACGGCGCCCGGTCCAGGTTGAGCCAGGCAGCAACGGCCGCGGCCGCCTGCTTTGAAGTCACAGGCGCCGCCTCGGCGGCCTGCCAAGGATGGCTCAGCAGAGTTCCAAACACCAGTACCGCAAGGGCCGTGTCGAGCCGGTTCAAGAAAAAATGGATGTGCTTCACTGGGTCTTGGCAGATGGGGCTGTTGGTTTGATCGGTGATCATTATCTAAACGGGCGTGCGCCGCTTTGTCGGTTCCGGAATCGCGGCGTGCCCTCAAACCAAAGCGCCGTCGCCTTCCACAAAAGAATCGCCAACAAAGCTCGTGGCTGGGCGACATAACGTCAGCCCTCGCCGCGACAAGGCCTGTTCTACCAGACCCACGGCAGCAATTCAAGTACCATCCCTGCGTTGAACGCATTTTCTGGTTTTCCTGTCCATCGGTGAGTAATATTTCAGAACACATGAATACCGGAATCAATGCCATCAACGCGGCAGTGCAAGAGGCTGGGGCGTTTGTGCGCCCCCTGTTTAACGAGTTAGGAAAGGTGATCGTGGGGCAGACTTACCTGGTCGAGCGGCTGTTCATCGGCCTGCTGGCTAATGGGCATGTGCTCTTGGAAGGCGTGCCGGGGTTGGCCAAGACGCTGTCGGTGAAGTCCCTGGCCAATTGTCTAAACGTCAGATTCTCGCGGCTGCAATTCACGCCCGACATGCTGCCGGCAGACGTCATCGGAACGCAAATCTACAACCCCCAGTCCGGGGCATTCACCACACGCAAGGGACCGATCTTTGCGAACCTGGTGCTGGCCGACGAGATTAACCGCGCGCCGGCCAAGGTGCAGAGCGCGTTGCTCGAAGCGATGCAGGAAAAGCAGGTCACCATCGGCGACCAAACTTTCAAGCTGGAGGAGCCGTTCCTGGTGCTCGCCACGCAGAACCCGATCGAGCAGGAAGGCACCTACCCGCTGCCCGAGGCGCAGGTTGACCGCTTCATGCTCAAGCTCAAGATCGGCTATCCGTCGCGGGGCGAAGAGCGACAAATCCTCGACCTGATGGCCCGCACCTCCGGCACGCCCACCACCACCCCGGTCGTCGAGCCGAAACAAATCCTCCAGGCCCGCCAGGTCATCAACGACATATACATGGACGACAAGGTCAAGGACTACATCGTGGACCTGGTCTGCGCCACGCGGGATCCGGAGGAGCACAAGATTCAGG
Organism: Candidatus Paceibacterota bacterium; assembly: GCA_035452965.1. NCBI lineage: Bacteria > Bacillati > Minisyncoccota > Minisyncoccota bacterium. The sequence goes on from DAOTCE010000007.1 coordinate 75,602, forward strand.
TCAAGGAATTCATCCAGCTTGGCGCCTCCCCGCGCGCAACTATTTACCTCACGCTGGCCGCCAAGGCCTACGCGTTCCTCAAAGGGCGCGGCTACGTGACCCCGCAGGACGTCAAAAGCATCGGCATGGACGTGCTGCGGCACCGCGTGGCCATCACTTACGAGGCGGAAGCCGAGGAGAAGACCAGCGAGACCATCATCCAGAAGATCTTTGATGAGCTGCCGGTGCCATGATTCCCCGGGATATTCTCAAGAAGATCCGCCAGATCGAGATCCGCACCAACCGGCTGGTGAGTGAGACGCTGGCCGGCCAGTACCACAGCGTTTTCAAGGGCCAGGGGATGAACTTCGACGAGGTGCGCGAGTATCAGCCCGGCGACGAGGTTCGCTCCATTGACTGGAACGTCACGGCGCGAATGAACCATCCGTTCGTCAAAAAGTTCGTGGAGGAGCGGGAATTAACTCTCATGCTGGTGGTGGACGCCAGCGGCTCGGGACTGTTTGGCTCGCGCGACCAGTCCAAGCGCGAGCTGGCGGCCGAGATTGCTTCGGTGCTGGCCTTCTCGGCCATTCGCAACAACGACAAGGTGGGGCTGATCCTGTTCACCGACGAAGTCGAGAAGTTCATCCCGCCGCGCAAAGGCCGCCGCCACGTCCTGCGGGTCATCCGCGAGGTGCTCTTCTTCGAGCCGCGCCGCCGCGGCACGGACTTGAACGGTGCATTGGAATTCCTGCTGCGGGTAACACCCCATCGGGCCATCGCGGTGGTCATCTCGGACTTTATCGGTTCGCCGGCAGATCCGGCCGGCCGGCGCCGCGGCACACTTCGCCCCCAGATCATGCTGCTTGAATCGCTGGCCCAGGCATCGCTGACCATGCTGCGCCAGGCCAATCGCCGGCATGACGTGGTGGCGGTGCAGATAACTGACCGGTATGAACTCGAACTACCGGCGCTTGGCCGATTGGTGCTGAACGACGCTGAGACGGGTGAAGTCGTTGAGATCAACACTGGAGACGAGCGTAAACGCGCCGCCTTTGCCGAGCGGCAGGCTCGCGCCCAGGCCGACTTGGCACGGCTATTCCGCTCCGCCGGCATTGACGCCATCCGGCTGCGCACCGACCAGCCGTACGCCGCGGAGTTGGGCCGGTTCTTCGAGACGCGCGAGAAACGGCGGTTGCGGGGGTAGGAATGATCTCGAAGGTCCAGGTCCATACGCCTGCATGGTGCGTGTTGCGTGGAAGGCCGCACGGGATTACGCCCTACACAACAAGGAGCACGCCATAAACTGATGGCCGCAACAAACCTCCAGACCAAGTCCCTCCTGGCGGAAAGCGCCGGCACCAACGCGCTGCGCGACATCAAGCCGCCGGTCGAAATACCGAGTGGCTGGGCGTGGCTCTGGTGGACGCTGCTGATCCTTGCGGCTGCGGCGGTGGGATTCTGGGCCTGGCGCTATTGGCAGCGGCGCCGAGCGCGAGCCAAGGTCGTCCCGGTCGTTCCGCCTCATATTCGAGCAAAACAAGAACTGCGGGAAGCGCTGGCGCTGATCAACCAGCCACGCGAGTTCTGCATTTTCGTCTCCGACACCATCCGCTGGTATCTGGAGGAGCGGTTCGACTTCCACGCGCCGGAACGGACCACCGAGGAGTTTCTATATGAGTTGCAGGGAACCAACCTGCTGACGCCGGACCAGAAGACCAGCCTGGGCGACTTCCTCCAGCGGTGCGACCTGGTCAAGTTCGCCAAATACGAGCCGGGGCGGCCAGAACTGGACGACCTGCACGCTTCGGCGGTGCGGTTGGTCGAGGAGACCGAGCCGATCATGGCCACCTTGGAAGCGGTGAAAACAGGTGCTCAAGCATGACCTTCGGCCATCCATACGTGCTGCTGCTGCTCCTGTTGTTGCCGGTGCTGGGGTGGCTTAAAGGCAAGCAAGGCAAACCTCCCGCCTTCGTCTACTCCTCCGTCCAATTGGTCCGCGGCATTCTCAATGTCAGCCGCACCCGCTCGGGCGCGTTCCTGGCCTCGATGCGCTGGCTGCTCCTGGCGCTGCTGATCATCGCCCTGGCACAGCCGCGCCTCACCAGGAGCGAAACCAAGGTCACCGCCAGCGGCGTTGACATCGCCGTGGCGCTCGACCTCTCGGGCAGCATGGCATCCGAAGACTTTGAAGTGGGCCGAGAACGTATCAACCGGCTGGCGATGGCGAAGGAAGTGCTTAAGACGTTCATTGACAAACGTCCCGCCGACCGCATTGGCATCGTAGCTTTCGCCACGCAGGCCTATATCGCCTCGCCCTTGACGCTCGATCACGACTTCCTCCTGGAGAACCTCGCCCGGCTTGAACTGGGCACCATTGACAATTCCCGCACCGCCATAGGGTCGGCCCTCAGCACGGCCATCAACCGCCTGCGTGATCTCAATTCCAAGAGCAAGATCGTCATCCTGATGACCGACGGCCAGAATAACGCAGGCAAAGTCCCGCCCCTGACCGTGGCCGAGGCGGCTCAGAAACTCGGCGTCAAAGTCCATACCATCGGCGTCGGCACCCGCGGCATGGCGCCGATGCCGGTGTACATGGACGGGCGCAAAGTCGGCTATCAACAGCATCCGGTGGACATTGACGAGGACACGCTCCAGAAGATCGCCAGCTTGACGGGCGGGAAATACTACCGTGCCGACAACTCCCAGCGCTTCCAGGCCATTTACGCCGAGATTGACAAGTTGGAGAAAACCGAGGCTGACGTGATGAAGTTCTCTCGTCACGACGAACTGTTCCCCTGGCTCATCGCGCCTGGCTTGGGGCTTCTCCTGCTCGAAGTGCTTCTGCGGCATACGATTTGGAGGCGCCTGCCGTGACTTTTGCCAATCCCCACATCCTCTGGCTGCTGCTGGCGCTCCCCCCTGCCCTGCTGGCCTTCTTTTGGTGGGCCGGGCGCAAGCGCCAGCAACTGCTCGCTCAGTTCATCCAGGCCCGCCTATTGCCCAGCCTGACCGTCGGCATCTCTGCTACGCGCCAGAGGATTCGCGTTGCCTGTCTAGTCCTGGCCGCCGCCTGCCTCATCCTCGCGCTGGCCCGCCCGCAATGGGGATTCCACTGGGAAGAAGTTAAGCAGCGTGGCCTGGACATCGTTGTGGCAATTGACACCTCGAAGAGCATGTTGGCGATGGACATCGCACCCAACCGCCTGGCCCGTGCCAAACTGGCCGCTCTGGACCTGATGCAACACGCCAAATCCGACCGCCTGGGTTTGGTCGCGTTCGCCGGCACCGCGTTTCTGCAGTGCCCCCTGACCATTGACGACTCGGCTTTCCGCCAAAGCGTTGAAGCGCTCGACGTGAACATCATACCCCAGGGCGGCACGGCCCTGGCCGAGGCAATTCAGTCCGCCCTGACCGCCTACAAAGAGGGCGACAACTATAAGGTCCTGGTGCTGCTCACCGACGGCGAAGACCAGGACTCCGGCGCGCTGGAGGCTGCCGAGAAAGCGGCCAAGGAGGGATTGCGCATCTTCACCATCGGCATTGGCACGGCTGACGGGGAGATTCTGCGCGTCAAGGATGCCAAGGGTGGCAGCGATTATGTCCGCGATGAGCAGGGCAACGTTGTGAAGTCGCACCTGAATGAGCGGCTGTTGCAGCAAATCGCCGGCGCAACCGAAGGAGGCTTCTACCTGCCGTTGCGCGGAGCCAAAGCCATTGACACGCTCTACGACGAGGGCCTGGCCAAGCTGCCCAAGACTCAGCACCAGGAGAAACTCGTCCGCCGCTATCACGAGCGCTACCATTTACCCCTGGCGACGGCCATTGTGCTACTGCTCGTGGAAATGCTCTTCCCTGAGCGTAAACGCATGCGTACCACGAATTACACGAACGACACTAACCGGTCTCAAGAACCCCGCGCTGGGGAGCGATCAAATTCAACCGGGAGCCCGCCGGCTAAACCCCAAAGTCGCTCCCGGACTTCCAGCCTGCCGCACGCCGTCCCGCTTTTGTGTGTGTCGTGCGTTTCGTGGTTCCTCCTCTGGCCGGGGCAAGGGTTCGCTTCGCCCTCCACCGCGCTGAGGGAATACAAGGCCGGCAACTACGACCAGGCGCTCAAGGAGTATGAACGCCTGCTCAAGAAGAAAACTGATGACCCCCGCCTGCATTTCAACGCCGGTACCGCCGCTTACCGCAACCAGCAATACGACGAAGCCGCCAAGCAGTTCAACGCCACGCTCTCTTCACCGGACCTTAAGCTCCAGGGGCTGGCTTATTACAACGAGGGCAATTCCCTCTACCACCTCGGCGAACGCAATCCCGACCCCAAGCAGCGCACGGAGGCCTGGGAGAAAGCCCTTCAAGGCTACCAAAGCAGCCTGAAGCTCAACCCGCAGGACCTGGATGCCAGGTTCAACTACGAGTTTGTGAAGAAGAAGCTCGAAGAACTCAAGCAGGAGCAGCAACAGTCCCAAAAGGACAAGCAGGATAATCAAGACGACAATCAGGAGCAGAACCCGCAACAGCAGCAGGACCAAAACCAACAGCAGGACCAGCAGAAACAACAAGATCAGCAACAACAGCAGGCTCAGCAAAACCAGAAGCAGGACTCCTCCGAACAACAGAAGTCGGCGGAGCAGAAAAAGGAGGAGGAGCAACAACAGGCCGCCCAGCAAACCCCGCCTGAGAAGCAGGACCAGCAGCAGGCGCAGCAGTCAGCCGGCCAGGACAAGGAGGATTCCGGCGAACAGGACCAGCAGTCCGCCGCCACTCAGTCGCTAGCTCAGATGACCCGGGCGCAAGCCGAGCAGTTGTTGGACGCGCAGAAGGAGGATGAGAAATTGCTCCAGCCCCAGCCCACCGGCAAGCCGCAGGATACCAGCCGACCGTTCAGGGATTGGTGAGGCCGAGCCCTAGTCCGCCTTGGATGGCTTCGATTCCTTTTCCGCGGCGCGAGCCTTTTCAGGCTTGGGCGCACGCTCGGCCCGCGGAGGGCGGTCCGGCCGGGAGCCATGAGTCCTCTTGTCGCCCGCATCGGCTTTGGCGGGGGCGCCTCCGGTCCTTCCGTGAGCAGGATCGTAACGACGGCCACGCTTCTCGGTCCTGGACTCTTCTTTCTTTGCTTCCGCAGCCGGGGCGGCGACTGGCTCTGGTGGCGGCGTGGTGCTCTCGACCCGGACTTTGAGCTTGCCAGTAACGTCATGGTGAAGCCGAAGTTCAACTTCGTGGTCGCCCAAAGTGCGGATAGGTGTTTCGAGATGGATCTTCTTCTTGTCCAGTGAGACGTCGAATTGGGTCTTGAGCTGGTCAGCGATCATGCCCGAGGTTACCGTGCCGAACATCTTGCCGTCCTCGCCCGTCTTGACCGTGAGCAGGCAGATGAGCTTGGCGAGGCTCTTCGCCAGCTCGTTCATGGTGTTGAATTCGTGGGCTTCGCGATCGGCACGCCGCTGGCGGAGGACCTCCAGCCGGCGCTTGTTGACTCCGGTCAGCGGAATTGCCAGACCCTGCGGGAACAAGAAATTGCGCGCGTAGCCAGCGGCGACTTTGACCTGGTCGGACTCGGCGCCCAGACCAACGATGTTATGAGTGAGGATGACTTCAGTTTTAGCCATGTGTGAAAGAATTGCGTGTTGCGTGTTACGTGGGGGCGAATGAGCCTTCCACCGCCGATCCTAGAATGGAACGTCGTCTTCTTCGGGCGCGGCGGATTCGGGCTCGGCTGCGGCAGCTGGGGCAGACGCCGGACGGGTGGCGGTCGGCGCGGCGTTGTCGGAGCCCCTTGAGTCAATGAAGGTGAATCCCTCCAATACGACTTTGAGTTTGCTTTGCTTCTGGTGCGTGGTCTTGTCTTCCCATGTGTCCAGTTTGAGGCGGCCTTCCACCAGCAGGGGTCGGCCTTTCTTCATGTATTGAGCGATGATCTCGGCTTGGCGCGCCCAAGCGTCCACATCAATAAAGCTCACCTCTTCCTTGGATTCGCCGGTTTCGCTCTTCCATGTTCGGTTAACGGCAAGAGTAAGTCGGGCGACCGCCGTTCCCTTGGGCGTGTAACGGAGTTCGGGGTCGCGAGTCAGGTTGCCTGCTATAATCACTTTGTTGAATCCAGTCATAGTGAGCCTTTCTCCTAGACGGTGGCTGTTGCTGCTGCCGGTTTCGGTGCCGCGGCCTCGGTGAACAGCACCCGGAAAACGTCCTCGCTCATGGTGAACCGACGCTTCAACTGATCCAGAATCGTTGGCTGGCCCTCAAAGATCACGTTGACGTAGAAACCGGCGCTGTGACGCTTGTTGGCGACGCGAGCAAAGCTCTTCTTGTCCATCTTCTGCACGGTTTCCACCTTGCCGCCCAGCGAGGTGATCTCGGCGGAGATCTTGTCAATGGCATCTTTGATGCCTTCTTCTCTTCCTGCCGTATCAAGTATGAACAGGCCTTCGTATCGTTTCACTGCTCTTCTCTTTCGTTTGCGGAGCCGGTTACGACTCCGTTAAATTGACTCATTGCTTTCTGTATTCCGGCGTCCAGCCAGGTTTCGGCCTGATCGGATGCCACGCCCACGACTCTATCTGCCAACGCCGCTTCCGTCGAACTAAATCGCCCCAGCACGTGGCCGGCTATTTCGCGCGCGCCGCTCTGCCGGCCAATTCCTATTCGCAGCCGGGCGTATTCGCAAGTGCCCACGTGCCGCTCGATGGATTCCAGCCCATGATGGCCGCCGCTGCCGCCGCCCGGCCGCATCCGGATTTCGCCCAGCGGCAAGTCCGCATCGTCCACCACTACCAGCAATCGCTTCGCCGGCACCTGGTAAAACGCCATAACCATCCCAACCGCCTCACCGCTCGAGTTCATGTACGTCTGCGGCTCGCAAAGCAGCGCGCGGCGGTTGGCCCGCTGCGCGGCAGCCAGCCGGGCATTGAACTTCTTCTCATAAGCCCAAACCGCGCGCCATCGTTCCGCCAGCCGTTGGACGGTGAGGAAACCCGCGTTGTGCCGGGTCCGCGCATACTCCGCGCCGGGATTGCCCAGACCCACGATGAGATACAGGTTCTCCATCCGGGGCGCTGGTCTGGCAGCCCGGTCGAGCCCGGGCCGCCACCCAAGTTACTTCTTCTTCCCTGCTGCGGGCGCAGCCTTCTTTTCGGCTCCGGCTGGGGCTGCTTTCTCGGCGCCCGGGGCGACCTTCTCCGCACCCTTGGCTGGAGCCTTTTCGGCCCCCTTGACGGCACCTTTCTCCGCGCCCTTGGCCGGCGGAGCGCCCTCTTCGCCCTCTTCCTTCTTCTCTTTGATCATCTCGACCTCGCCCGGCACAGCTTCCGCTGCCGCTGCCGCTTCGGCCGCTTCCTCCTCCTCCGTGCGCGGCGCGGAGACGGCAATGACGGAAATGTGCTTGTCTCCGAGGATCTCGCAGCCCGCAGGCGCGGAAATGTCACCCAAGTGTATGGCCTGCCCGATCTTGAGATGGCTCACGTCCACCAAAATCTGCTCCGGCAAATCCTTCGGCAGGCCGCGCACCCGAATATTGAAGAGCACGTGTTCGAGCACGCCGCCTTCCGTCTTCACGCCTTCGGATTCGCCAACTGCCTCTACCGGCACCTGAATGGTCACTCTCTCGTTTTCGGCCACCTCATGAAAATCAACATGCAGCACCTTGCCGGTGAGGGGATGGTGCTGGACTTCCTGCACCAGCGCCAGGCGCTTGGGCCGGGCGTCGTCCTTGACGGCCAGGTCCACGAGCAGGTTCTCGGACACCGAATGGTGGATGAGGTCTTCCATTTCCTTGGCGCTGACCTCGAGGTTCTGCGTTTGGGCATGCCGCCCATAAATGACGGCCGGAATGCGGCCGCCCGCGCGGAGGGCTTTGGCCCCGGCGCGCCTCCCCAGGACTCGGGGAGCGGCTTTGAGTGCTACTGATTTCATTGTCTAGTTTCTATTAACAGCGGCGTTAGCTCGTGCGCCCGCCTCTAAATTCAAACAGCGAAGTGACCGACGAATTGCTATGGATCCGCTTGATGGCTTCGCCCAAAAGCCCCGCCACCGACAGCGTCACGATCTTTACGCCGCTGATGACAGGGCGCAGGACAGTATCAGTTGTCACCAATTCGTCAATAGGCGATTTGCGCAATCTTTCAACCCCCATCTTGTTGAGGATGGCATGGGAAACGCAGGCCAAGATTTTCCTGGCGCCCTTGTGCTTCAGCAGTTCGGCCGCCTTGACCAGAGTGCCCGCCGTCTCGGTCAAATCGTCCACCAGCAAGGCATCCTTGCCACGAATCTCGCCGATAACAGCCATAGACTCGACCTCGCTGGCACTCTTGCGCCGTTTGGCCACAATCGCCAGGCTCGCTTCCAGCACCTGCGAATACGCATAGGCCATCTTCAGCCCGCCCACATCCGGGCTCACCACGACCAGGTCGCGCAGCTTCTTGGTCTTCAGGTACTCATACATCACCGGCGCCGCATACAGATGATCCACCGGAATGTCAAAGAACCCCTGGATCTGCTGGGCATGGAGGTCCATGGCCAGGATTCGATTAGCGCCTGCGGCCACCAGCAGGTTGGCCACTAGCTTGGCCGTAATCGGCACCCGCGGCTGGTCCTTGCGGTCCTGCCGGGCGTACCCGTAAAACGGCAGCACTGCGGTGATCCGCGCCGCGCTCGCCCGTCGCAACGCATCAATCATGATGAACATTTCCATCAAATGATGGTTCGTCGGCGGACTGGTGGACTGGACTACGAAGACATCTTCCCCGCGAACATTCTCCTCGACCTTCACGAACGTCTCCCCGTCCGGGAACGGTTTGATGGTGGATTGGCCCAGCCCAATTCCAATATATGCGCAAATGGACTCGGCCAATGGTGGATTCGAACTGCCGCTGAAAATCTTCACAAATCGCCTGTTCTATGGTTAAAACAAAAAACCACCGCACCGGTGGCTAAAAAGCAGGCCAAACTTTACCAGCCCGCTGGCGCGGCGCAAGCGGAATCCGCGCACACGCACAGACGCGGAGCCTCAGCGCCAGACAAACGCAAGCTTCATCACGGATTCCCGGGAAGTGCCAACAGTGGTTTTCACCCGCACAGCCCGGATGGTTGAGGCACACGGATCTTAAGGGTAACATTGCGAACAGGCCAGAGCCGGATGGGCCCACGCAACCTCTAATCTGCGCACTGTCCATATTTTGGACAGTGGGGCTGCCTGCCTGACTTCCTCGGTCCCCGATGACACTGGCACCTCCGGCTTGGGGTTACGGTGGCGGCAGGGTGATGCTACGGTGTGTATCCCATGGGGAGCGCTCCCCATGGGATACACACCGTAGCCGGACCGCATTAGCATGCCATCCACAAGCCAGAACCAGCGTGCGACCACTGCAACGGCGCCATCGCCCGTCCATCGGGGGCGCTGGAGGTTAGAAAAGGGGAGCGCCAGACGACGAATCGCCATCAAGGTTCACCGGAATTTCTCGAAGAACCGAATCTGATTGGCCCATGGTCGCGGCCAAATAGAACGAACAGATCGTCGCTGCCGTGTACAGAACGGCGTTCACAAACGAGCCCAGTACCCTCCGCTCCGCGAAGGGGGGCAAACCGTTGACCAAAGATAGGTGTGGAAACACGGACACCAAGATGCTAAACCCATGGTGTCATTTTGCCGTGAGGCAACGCGTGGGAAGCCGAGCGTCACCAGCACGTGGCTCGCATCCGCCCTGTCACTCGCTGCCCAACATGACTATCAGCTAAGGGTAATCCAGCCGCCGCCCAGCACGAGATCGTCCTGGTAGAACACCGCCGCCTGACCGGGCGTGATGGCGCGCTGGGGAACGTGCAGCTTCACTTTGACCGATCCACCGGCCAACGGAGTGACCGTGCAAGGGGCGCCGGGGTGGTTGTAGCGAATCTTGACAGCCGCCTCGAAAGTGGCGGGCGGAGCGTCGAAAGGGATCCAGTTGCACCTCGCCGCAACGAATTCATCTCCTACGAGGGCTGCATCGTCGCCCACGATGACCCTGTTGCGCCTGGCATCCAGCTCAATCACGTAAAGCGGCGTGCGAGAGGAAATGCCAAGGCCGCGGCGCTGTCCAATCGTGTAGAACTCGATACCGTCATGCTGGCCAAGCACCTGGCCCTGGAGATTTACAATCTCACCGCGGTGCTTCTGGACGAGCTTGGCCTGCTGGAGAAACTTGCCGTAATCGTTGTCCGGCACAAAACAGATTTCCATGCTCTCTTCCTTGTCGGCGGTCCGGAAGCCGCGACCCCGGGCCAAGGCTCGGGTCTCGGTCTTGGTCCTGTCGCCAAGCGGGAAAAGGGCACGGGCCAGTTGGTCCTGCCTAAGCGAGAAGAGAAAGTAGCTCTGGTCCTTGCGCAAATCGCGTCCCCGCTTCAGCAGGGTGCGGGAGCCGTCCGGGCTCTTCTCAAGCCGCGCAAAGTGGCCGGTGGCGACGTATTGGGCTCCAAGCTGCTCGGCCCGCTGGATCAGCCGGCCGAACTTCAGGTGCTGGTTGCACACCACGCAGGGATTAGGCGTCCGGCCGGCCCTATACTCCTCCGCGAAGTATTGAACGACCCGGCGCTGGAATTCGGCCGATTCGTCCATCGGGTAATACGGGATGCCCAGCTTGTGGCAGACCGCCCGGGCGTCCGCGATGGCCTGGGGGCCGCAGCACTTGTCCTCCGCGAGCAGCAGGCAATCGTACGACCATAGTTTGAGGGTCACCCCGACCACGTCGTAGCCCTCTTCAAGCAAGAGGGCGGCGGTGGCGGAGGAGTCCACCCCGCCACTCAGCCCCACGACAACGCGTGTTTTCTTCTGCGCGGTCACAAGCGCGTTAACATACGTGCGCCCTGGCACCCTGTAAATGGCGCCGCAGACGCGTCGGGCTGGCAGATCGACTCGCCTCGGTTATCGCCTTGCCTCCTGGCTGGCTCCCGGCATGATGACATTCCTAGATGTTTGTTCGGCGTATCCAGAGTCGTGCGTTTAAGTGTCACCTGATTATGCACTGCAAAAACTTGTTAGTCCTCAGCTCCGTCTGCCTGGCTGCAACCACTGTGAACACGGCAGCGCTCGGCCCCTTTGAAATTCTCCCGTTCGAGGATGGATTCATCCAGGAGGCTTACGTGGACCTGTTGTCCGGCGGCAACATCGCCGACTGGACGGGTTGGTCGGGATCGAGCTTCGTATCCCCCGATGCCTACAACGGCCACATCGGCAGCGATTTCTCCATGCAGACCGGCACGCCCCTCTACGCCGCCGCCGCCGGCACAGTGATCGGCACCTATTCCGGCTACGCTGCCAACGACCATAGCGATCCTTATTACGGCAACTACGTCAAGATCGCCGTTGACGGCCTCACCCCCAACGGCGATGCCGTTAATGTCATCTACGGCCACATGCTCTCGGTCTCCGTCTCCGTCGGCCAGCACGTCAATGTCGGCGACCAGGTTGGGCTCTCCGACAACACGGGGCTGTCCGACTCAGAGCATTTGCATTTCGAGAGCGACCTGCGAAGCGGGGGCACGGCGATCTGCCCGCTCTACTGGGCGCACTTCAAGTATCCGATCATGTTCAACCCGGCGGGCACGCATCAGCTCGGGCGAGTGGTAAGGGTGACGGTGGCGAGCACAGCAATCCGGAATGGCCGTTTTGACAGCAGCACTCAGATTGGAACGGCATACCTGGACCAGCTTTATTTCTGCAGCTATCCCAAGCGCGGCTATTACCAGGTCTTCATTCCGAACAATACCGCCTATCGGTCGGGATGGCTGCGGGCAACCGACGTGGAGGAGGTATTCACAGGGACGGTCATTCAGCCGTTGCCGGATAATGTGACCTACGTGCATCTAGGCCAACTCGCGTCCAAATACCCCATTCGAGCCTCAGCCAGCGACGGCGCCGCGCAGATCGGCGAGATCGTATTCGGCGGTGGCCGGTTTGTCGCTGACCAGATATCCAACGGTTACTATCGCATCCCGGTGCCCGGTGCCTCGGCCACGTGGGGGTGGGTCAAGCCAAACAGCCGTATGGTGGTTTACCCAGAGTTGACCAACCCCAACGTCAACCTCGCCAACCTGCCCGACAACGATTTCCCCATCACCGAGAACTTCACCACGACCGGCAAGTCCATGTTCGGCCGGCCCAAGTTCAACCGTTCGGTAGTCAAGTCGTTCAGCCCAGCCGCCCCGGGCGGGGACGGCAAAGCGCTGTTCATGACTGACAAAACCAATTATGGCACCGGCACAAGCGAATCGGTCACGGTGGGCAAGCCGGGCCATCGCAACTATTACGTGCAGTGCGCCGTCTATTTCAGCTATCAGCCCTCCTACCTCGGCACAGACGAGTGGGAGCGCTACGGCATCTTCCTGCGCGACGACGGCTTCGCCGGGCTGGACACCACCTACGAAGGAGCGGGCAACAGCTACGCGCTGCTTTGGGACAACGACGACGGGCGTCTGCGCGCGGCCAAGCTAGTGGACGCCGCGATTACAGATTACTTCCCCACGGCCACCTATATTACCAGCAGCGGCTGGCACACCATGCGCATCGAAGCTTACGGCACGAGCATCAAGTATTACCTGGACGGAAACCTGCTGGTCGAAGCCACTGACTCGACGTTCCATTCCGGCCACTGCGGGATGGGCTACAGCAACCACGCCGGCGGCAGCAATCCAGCCGCGCGCGGCGCCTACTTCGACAACTTCATCGCGGACACCCTTGATCCCGTCCAAGCCCCCGCCATCACCACGCAGCCACAGCAGCAGACGGTTGGTAATGGCGGCAGTGCGACCTTCACCGTGGCGGCCACCGGCACGGCGCCGCTCGCTTACCAGTGGATGAAGAATGGAGCAAACATCTCCGGCGCTACGACCACGGCTCTGACCATCGTCAACGCGCAGTTGTCGGACGCGGCCTTTTACACCGTGTTGGTCAGCAATACCGGCGGCTCGGTCACGAGCAGCGCAACCCAATTGGTCCTGACGACAACGCCGATTGCCCCCGGCACCGGCACCGGGCTGCAAGGCAGCTACTATGACAACCAGGACCTTACCACCGTCAAAATCGTTCGCACCGACGCGACGGTTGATTTTGACTGGGGCACGGGTTCCCCCGATGCCAGCATCGGGCCTGATGCTTTCTCGGTGCGATGGGCCGGACAGGTCGAACCGCGCTACACCCAGACCTACACGTTTTATACCCGCACCGACGATGGCGCACGGCTTTGGGTTAACGGCGTCCTGTTGGTAGATCAATGGGGTGACCAGGGCCCCACCGAGTGGAGTGGCTCGATTGCCCTGGCCGCCGGACAGAAATACGACTTTCGTCTGGAATATTACGAAAACGGCGGCGGGGCCACGGCTCAACTCCGTTGGTCGTGCGCCAGCCAGCTTAAAGAGATCATTCCGACTTCCCAACTCTACCCGAATACTGCCCCAACAATTACCACGCAGCCGCAGGGACAGGCGGTCATCGCGGGCGCTAATGTCACCTTCTCTGTGGCGGCCGCCGGCACGGCACCGCTGGCGTATCAGTGGCTTCTCAATGGCGCACCGATCTCGGGGGCGACGAGCAGCAGTCACGCGCTCGTCAACGTGCAACCATCGGATGCCGGGGACTACTCGGTGGTCGTGTCCAACCTGCTTGGGTCGGTAACCAGCTCGAATGCAACGTTGGTGGTGTCGGCCACTGGGCTCCCGCCTACAATCACTGCGCAACCTCAGGGCCAGTCCGTCAGCGCCGGCACTGCCGTGACCTTCAGCGTAGTGGCCGCCGGAACGCCGCCGTTCGGCTATCAGTGGCGGCGCAATGGTGCCGCTATCGCCGGCGCCAGCGCCAGCAGCTATACCAGGAGCAACGTCCAATCGGCCGATGTAGGGCTCTACTCTGTGGTGGTGAGCAATGCCTACGGCACCGTCACCAGCGCGGAAGCAGCCCTGACGCTGACTGCAGCGATTGCATTCCAGGACAACTTCGAGTCGTGCGACCTTAGCGGTTGGGCCGTATACCCTGGCGCGAGCAGCCTGGACGGTTCCAACGCCCAGAACCATACTCCTGGCGGCGGTTGCAGCGCGCGCGTGGACAATTCGCTCGACAAGATGTATCACAATTTTGGGATTGAGGTCGGTGGTCGGATGCGGGCGACCTGGTGGATATATGACGGCGCGCAGACCCGCGCATACGCCGAAGTTCGCGCTCACACAGGCGCAGGGTACGACGGGAGTGCGATACAACAACTCCTCGCTGCCGGCAAGTACAGCAGCGTCACTTTAACAGGCGAAGTGTGGGACGGCACGAAGTACCAGGGCCGCGTGTCCAACGGCGCCAATGCCGGTTGGTTCAACCTGAATGCCGCCGGCGCGCCGAGTCGTTCCACGAGTTGGCACAAGTTTGCGATTGAGCGCCGGGCGGACGGGACGACTATTGATTTCTACGTGGACGACATCCTGAGCCGGACTATATACAGCGCAACGGATGCCACCATAGATTCGATACTGATTGGATCGGTGGCCGCTGGCACTACGACCGGCGAGGCTTGGATTGACGACGTCCTGGTCGAGTACTTCGACCTGCCCTCCATTGTTACGCAGCCCGTTGGACAAACCGTCGCGGCTGGCGGCAACGCGACCTTCAGTGTCAGTGCCACCAACACCGTGCTGAGCTATCAGTGGCGGCTGAACGGGGTAAACATCGCAGGAGCAACCACTTCCTCCTTCGCGATCAACAACGCCCAGGCGGCGCACGCCGGCAGCTATACGGTCGTTGTAGCCAACGGGGTAGGCCCGACCGTGAGCGCCGCCGCAAGCCTTACAGTAATTGATCCGCCGGTCATCACCACGCCGCCGCAAGACCAGAATGTGGCTGCGGGGGCAACTGCCACCTTTACCTTTACAGCAACCGGCACCGGCCCGCTGGACTACCAGTGGCACTTCAACGGAACGGCGATCGCGGGTGCGACCGGCACCAGCTATACCTGCGTCAACGCGCAATCCTCCAACGCCGGCCCCTACGTGGTAGTGGTCAGCAACGTTGGCGGCTCGGTCAGCAGCCCCCCTGCCCTGCTCGCGGTAAACAACCCACCCGTGCTGAGCGGGGTGCGCGACCGGTCCATCCACGCCGGAGCCACGTTGCGCTTTACGGCGATGGCCAGCGATCCTGATTCTGCGCAAAGCCGGACTTTCAGCCTCGATCCGGGCGCGCCGGCGGGGGCGGAGATTGACGCTGCCACTGGTGTGTTTAGCTGGCCGACCAGTGCTGCCCAGTTGGATACGATCAATCCGGTGGCCGTGCGGGTGACCGACAATGGCGTGCCGGTGCTAAGTGATGTGAAAACGTTCTACATCACGGTGGTTGCCCGGCCGCTTCTGCAAAGCCTCACGCTGTCCAACCAGACCGTTACCCTGCAATGGAGCGCCATAGCCGAAACAACTTATGGTGTGCAGTTCAAGGACAGCCTGACCCCCACCGACTGGGTTGACCTCACTAACGTCGTTGCCACCAGCAATACCGCCTCCGTCCCGGACACCCTTGGCTCACTCACTGGGCAGCGCTTCTACCGGATCGTGGTGCGGGACTGAGCCGCAGGCGAGGGATAGGGAGCTTCTTCGCGGTCCTTTCGGGCCGGGCGCCACCCATTTGGAAATCGCTCCGTGCAAATGGGCGCGGCATTGTCGCGCCGCGTGCAGAAGTTTGAGCTCCTCTTCGCGCGTGGGATTCCCACCGGCAGATAGAACCGCATGCACTGCGGCTCTGGCACAAGCGTCCAGCCGTTTCGCCTGCGTGGGACTGGCACTTGCACCAAGCACCTTTCCCCACGCCAGCGAATCACGGCACAATTTTCGCGCAATGGAACGCGCATGCCTCACGGCGCCGCCACCTCCAGGCAGACCATGCGGGTGAGGTCGCGGGCGATTAGCCGGCCGCCGGCCAGGGCCAGCGGCGCCCAGGATTCACGGCCTGCCAAGACCTGCGCTTGGGCCAGTAACGCATACTTCTGTGGCGTGGCCTCGAAGAGCCGCAACAGGCCCGTGTCGTTCATGCCGAACATGAGCCCGTCGGCCAGGACGAAGGAGCCGAGGCCAAATTGCTGCCCGGGTCCGCTGGTCCAAACCACCTTCCCCTCGAGGCTAAGGCAGGTGAACTTCCCGTCAGCCCGAACGCCATAGAGATGGTTATCATGGTGGACGGGCGTGTGCTGGGTAGCGCCGAAAACCTGAGGCTCCAGCTTGAACGCGGTTCGAGGCACATAACGCCCGGCATCGTTGGTTAGCTGGAGCATGAGGCTGCCAGCGTTGTAACCGCCGGTGAGGAAAATGCGGCCGCCGTCCAGCGGCAGCGGCGAGGGCACGGTGGCAATGCTGATCTTCCATTCCGGCGTTGCCCAAAGGATCGAGCCGTCCTTGGCGGAGACCCCGACGACACCTTTGTTGGCGCAATAGACATACATCCGCTGGCCGTCAAACTCCATGGACATCACAGAGGAATGCGTCATCTTCCAGGATTGGGGGTTGGGGGTCCTCCAGAGGACCTTCCCGGTTTCGGCTTCCACTGCCAGCAGCAGGGCGTCATCGCCGCCGGGGGCAAGAACGACCACGCCATTGTCAATCAGCGGGCATTGCCCGGCGTACCAAGGCGGCACAATGGCTCCGTACTGGCGAACCAGATCCAGCCCCCACACGAGTTCTCCGGTGGTCGAGTTCAGGCAAACAACATGGCATTTCGGCCCCATCGCGACGACCAGCTTGTCAGTGACGACCGGGACCGTGCGCGACATACCGTGGTTGCGTTTGACCGGGACCGGGTAGGCATAGCGCCAGATTTCGCGCCCATCCGCCAGCGAGAGGCAGCGTAGGGCATCTTGCTTGTGGTCGCGGTCGTAGTCCATGAGATAGACCCGTCCGTTGAGGATGGCTGCGCCAGCGTAGCCTTCGCCGACGTCAAGCGCCCACAGCTCGCGCGGTTGTCCCGGCGCCCAGACTCGGGCCAGAGATGTCGTCTCCGTGCTGATACCATCCCGATTCGGCCCGCGGAACTGGGGCCAGGTGCCTGGGAGGTTTGCCGGCTGGCCGTCCGAGCGCGCAAGCCTGCCGGCGAGGACAGGATTGGCTTTGGTATCCTGCTCGCCGCCGGGAGCCTGGTCTGTGCCCGGAACACGCATCGCCAAAGGCCTATCTGATCCGTGCCGAATCCACAGCACAAACAACGCTAGCGCCAGAATTGCGAGCACTGCCGGTATCAGGAAAATGGACTTCGTCGGGGCGCGCTGTTTCATCAATCGGGCACGTTGTAGCCAGAATTGCGCGCGACGTCGAGCTTCTCCGAGCTAGAGAGCATCACAGGACGGAGAACGGCTTTGGCCGCCCACGCGACGGCAGACCGGACAACTGCTTTCCAAACTTACCGACGGGCCTTCGTGGACTTGGCGCGGGAAGAAGTGGCGGGTTTCGCCTTGCGGTGGGCCAGCATCCGGCGGGCTGCGACAAGCTCACTCCGCGCTTTTTCCAGGGCGCCCTGGAGGCGCTCCTTTTGGCGGCGTATGTCACCCAACTCGCGAGAACGGCGGCGCAATTCGAGTTGGGAAACGACGTGGTGGGCGAGGATTCTGAGCGCCTGCTTCTGGTCGGGGCGAAGTTCGCGGGGGACTTTGTCAATCACGCATAGAGTTCCCAGAGCATGTCCGTCCGGGGTGATGAGTGGCATCCCGGCATAGAAACGAATTTTCGGCTCGGAAGTCACCAGCGGGTTGCCAGCGAAGCGAGCGTCTCTCATCGCATCAGGCACGATGAGCATATCTGGCTGGGTAATCGCAAAGGCGCAAAACGAGTGGTCACGGGAGGTCTCGCTGACATTGATGCCGACCTTCGATTTGAACCACTGGCGGCCCTCATCCACCAGCGAGATCAGGGCGATGGGCGCCTCGCAGATGCGGGCGGCCAGTTCGGTCAGCTCATCAAAGACCTCCTCGGGCACGGTGTCCAGTACCTCGTATTGCCAGAGTACTTTGAGCCGTTTCGGTTCGTTTGGCGGGATTGGGGCTATCATCGTTATCAAGTGTCGCTGTGGTGGTAAAGATAAGGTCTTGGAACCGGAAAGCAACCGTTCAATCAAGATGGGCTGGGACTATATCGAGACACGGATGACCTCCTGGTAGCAGATGCAACTGGCGGCGGCCTTGCCCATTGCCACAAACCACTGAGGGCAGAAAGGGGCTCTATGTGTGCCGGCGTTGATCTGAGCAGTGGCCAGGTCACAGAGTTGGAAAAAACGAGAGCGAGATTGTGCTACACGGCTTTCCTCGGCGCCCGCGGCCGATGAGATCAAGGGAACGGTGCAGATGCTGACGATAAAGGCCAAGCACCGTAATGATGTCTTGGTCAGCTGCATGTTGGCTTGATATGGCACGCCGCAGTCCTTGCCAAGCCCCGGTTTCCTGCCATGCAGGTTGTATGGATCCTCCGCAGGGCCGGGAGCGCCAAGCACGACGGCGGAAGGGACGCCGAATCGGCATGCGGAGATCGGAAGCAGGAAAGCCGCCAAAGGGCCTGTCCCATCAAAGCTCCTTCGAGACATCACGTTTGCGGCAAGCCATCAGCTAGCCCGGACGCGCCTTGGGCCTGCCCGGCCTTTGGGCTGTCAATTCGACTGGGGGTCGTTTAAAAAGCGCGTATGCCTTTGCTGATCAAAGGCGGTGAAATCGTCACCGCTAGTGAACGCTATGTCGCCGACATACTATGCTCCGGCGAAACGATTGTGCGCATCGAGCCCAACATCCCGCCCCTGCCAGGCATGGAGGTCATTGACGCCACGGGCAAATATGTCTTCCCCGGCTTCATTGACCCGCACGTGCACATTTATCTGCCGTGCCTGGGGACTTTTGCGAAGGATACCCATGAGACGGCCAGCAAAGCGGCGCTGGTCGGCGGCACGACAACACTAATCGAGATGCTGGGGCCGGACCGCAGCCAGGAACCAATGGCCGGCTTCGAGCTGTGGCTGGGGAAGGCGCAGGGGCACTGCGCGTGCGACTTCACCTTCCACATGACGGTCTCTCGCTGCGACGAACGGGCAGAGGGACAGTTGCGGGAGATCGTCAAGCGCGGGATCAGCAGCTTCAAAGTCTATCTGGCATACAAGGACGCATTCGGTCTAAGTGATCAGGAATTGTACCGTGCGCTGCGATTGGCCCGGCAGCTCGGGGTCATCACGACGGCCCATTGCGAGAACGCGGATCTGATCGTGGAGTTACAGAACCAACAACTAGAGGCAGGCAAGACTGGGCCGGAAGGGCACCACGACAGCCGGCCACCCGCCGTTGAAGCCGAGGGGGTCCATCACTTGTTGACTTTCGCGGAGTTGCTCAACGCCCATGTGTATGTCGTGCACCTTAGCTGCGCGGAGGCATTGCGCGAAGCGGCAGCCGGGAAAGCCCGCGGCGTCAAGGTCTGGACTGAAACGGTCATCCAACACCTGCTGCTGGACAGAACTTACGCCGAACGGCTGGACTTTGAAGGAGCTAAATACGTCATGTCGCCGCCCTTGCGCGACCGGAAGAATCAGGAATCGCTGTGGAACGGGCTGCGCGATGGCATAATCAGCACGGTGGCCAGCGACCACGCGCCGTTCGACTTTGCCACGCAGAAGCGAATGGGTGAAAAAGACTTTACCAAAATCCCCAACGGCATCCCCGCGCTCGAAGACCGTGTGAACACCTTGTACACCTATGGCGTCAAGCAAGGTCAACTGGATTTGCACCAGTTCGTGGACGCGGCCAGCACCGAGGCGGCGAAACTGTTCGGCCTTTACCCGCGCAAAGGCGCAATTCAACCCGGCAGCGATGCAGACCTGGTCATCTACGACCCAACTTATCGCGGCGCCATCTCGGTTAGCACGCAAACCATGAACGTGGATTACAACCCGTTCGAGGGCATGGCCATTGAAGGCCGACCCCACATCGTGACCTTGCGCGGCCAAGTCATGGTGTGCGATGGGAAATTCGTTGGTCAGACGGGCTGTGGCCAATTCCTCCGCCGCGAACCGAACCATTAGCGCCATCGCTATTGGGGGATCCCTTCTGCTGGAGCCGCGCCGGGGCGGGTGGTATTGCCGAATCCGATCTCCGGGACCAGAAATGCCTAGCCAATGGCAATCAACCCCACGCCGCTCTACCCCATCAGACACAGCGGAAGGCCGGAGGCTAAATAGAAGGTCCATCACGGATTTCCGGGAAGTGTCAACGGCGGATTTCACCGGCACAACGCGGATAGACGAGGCACAGGGAACACGAGGTCACCATTACCTCCCGGCCAGAACCAGACAGGCCCTTCCAGATTCCACTTCGCACACTGTCCATATTTTGGACAGTAATGCTGCCTGCCTGCCTCCTCCAGTCCCCGCCGACCCCGGCACTCTTGGCTTGGGATTACAGTGACAGCACGGTGGTGCTACGGTGTGTATCCCATGGGGAGCGCTCCCCATGGGATACACACCGTGGCCCAACCGCACTAACAAGCCATTAACCAGCCAAACGCAGGCCAACGCCACAGCGTAGGGCCACAGTAACGGCGAAGGGCCCGTCCGGCGGTGGTGGAACGCCAAGGGTCAGCATGCGAGTTAAAGACTGCGGCAATGAATCCGGCAACCCGCTTGGGCTTGATTTAAGCCGCCTGTATCCTCGAAACAGTCCTTAACCTGTGGCTGCGGGGACGGCCGGAAGGTAGACCGTAAAACAGGTGCCCTCACCAACCTGCGTATGCACCTGCAAGGCACCCTTCGCCTGCTTGAGAAGGCGTTGGACGATGCTTAATCCCAGACCCGTACCCTGCCGCGCGCCTTTAGTTGAGAAGAACGTCTGGAATATCTTCGACAGCGTCTCGGGTGGGATCCCTGGCCCGGTGTCGCGGACGGAAAGCATCAAGATGGGAGGCTGGTTCTCGGCGTTCTCCACATTGAGCAGACGGTCATTGGGGCCGTCCTTGTGCGCGGCTAAGTCGAGCAGCGTGTGTAGAACGCAACCTTCGATTTCCACCGAATGCGTTTGCGGGGTGCACTGGAGGGCATTAACCGTAAGGTTGAGCAGCACCTGAATGACATCGGTACCGTTCATGCACGCCGCCATATCCTCGGCCAGTGGGCGGACGGCAAAACGATTGCCCTGCAAGCTGGGGTGCACCCGGACCAGTTGCTCAAGATCGGCAAGCAGTTGGTTAATGCCCACGCGCGGGGCGTCGTCAGCCTGCTGGCGCAGGAAGTTCAGATAGCGCCGGGAAATCTCCATGCAGTTGGTGACCTGGCGGGTGATAGTCTTGAGGCGGCCCTTGACAAACTCCAAGTCCTCCAACTCAAGCCGGGTGGCGCTGCCAATGCGTTGGTTCATGAGCTGAACAAACCCGGAAACAACCGTCAAGGGTCCGTTGATGTCGTGAATAATGCTGGCGTAGATTTCGCCGCGCGACGTGGCCATCTGCTCTCCGATCTTCTGGTCATGCAATTCATTGAGCAACGCCTGAATCTTCTCCGCGTGCGTGTGGATGTCGCTCTCGAGCGTGCGGCGTTGCATGGCCTTGACCACCGCGGCGCGCATCGTGGCGAGATCGAACGGCTTGACGAGGTAGTCACAGGCGCCTCCGCGCAGGGCTTGCCGCAGGAGATCGGTGGTTTCGAACGCCGTCAACATCACCACCTGGATGCGCGGGTCCAGGTGCTTCAAGCGCCCTAGCACCTCGATCCCGGACATGCCCTTCATCTTGATGTCAAGGATAGCGACATCAATCTTGTGCTGCTGGGCAAGCTGGATCGCCGTAGCGCCGTCGCAAGCTATGAGGAGCTCATAGTCGTTCTTGAAGACCACCTGGAGCGTTTGGCGGACCACGTCTTCGTCGTCCACAATGAGCAGCGTGCCTTCGTGCCGAGCCTGCTCCGGCGGTGGGGCCAGCGCCGCCACCCCATCCAATGATGAAGTGAGTGTCATTGTCACACCTGAGTTCCGTTAGTTTCTGGACCATTAGCAACGGCCAGCCAGTCCAGCACTCGCTTATCGTAGTAGAAGCAAGGTGGTGGACAAGCGAAAAGAATGGCCGAAAAGCCGCCCAGAGGCGGGGCGCGGACAGAGCGATCAGCGGGTAATCGGAGCGCTCAACTTTGTTGAGTCATCGGCGAAGCCAGGGGCAGGGAAATGCGAACCACGCCGCCCTGCCCGGTCTTGGACGGAGGAATCACCAGCTTACCGAGGTGAGTTTCCACGATCTTGAGCGCAATTGTCAAACCCAGGCCCAGGCCAACGTTGCGGGTCCCGTAGAATGGAGCGCAGGCCTTCGCCTGAGCCTCGGCAGTGAACCCGGGGCCGTTGTCTTCTACTTCAAGCTGCAATTGCTGCGAATCTTCGGCGTTGTTTTCCACCTGCCAGCGAAGGGTAATCCTGGGGCTGTTTGAGTTAGCTTGAAGCGCGTTAATGAAGACCTCCGCCATTGCATACCTGAGAGCCTCGCGGTTGCCCGTAAGGACAATCAGCTTCCCGGGAGTCTCATATTTGAGTTGCGCAGCCTTGGCATGCTGGTATTGGCAGGCTTCCTGATAGGCTTCGTCGAGCAACGGGACAAGTGGGAAAGCCTCCGGTGAGGCAAGTTTGTCCACGTTGAGATAACGCATCTGGCTGACCAAGCGGGAAATGCGCCGGTTGTCGTCCGACCAGTCGCGAGCCATCAGCCTGAGAAACTCCTGGTCAACCGCCTTCTTGACGAGTTTCTCAGCCAGCAATTGCTGATAGGTCGAGAGGCGCACCATCGAGTTGCCCATTTCATGGGTAAGGCGGACGGCCATGGATTTGACCAGGCGCAAGTTGGCAGCCTCAATTTCCAGGCGCTGCAGTTGTTCGCTCTGCGTGAGGTCCTCCGCCATCAAGAGCGCCGACCCGGGCAGATCAGCCTGTCGCCGCTGGAATGGCACCACGCTGATGCTGTAAACCGTGCCCGGTGAATCCTCCGGCTCGAACTTGAAGCTGGAAACCGCCGCGCCGGTCTTGAGCACCTGATAGACTTTGGCGCCTAGCAGTTGCGGAAGGTCGCTGAACTCCAGGTCGCCGCTGCTGCGATCACGGCGGCCGAAGCAGCGGCGCGCGGTCTTGTTGGCATGCAGCACCGCCAAATCACGGCTGACCACAATACAGGCGCTGCTGATCTCGCGCAGAATGTTGACCATCATCGCGTGGTTGCCGGCCAATTGGTCATGCAGCCAGATGTTTTTGATTGCCAAGCCGAGCTGTTCGAGCAGGTGGAAGATCAGCTCCAACTCCGCATTGACGAGCGGTTCCCCGGTGATGCGCCCGTCAAAAACAGCCACGCCCAGCATCGTCTCGCGGTCCAGGATCGGCACGGCTACTTGAGCCCCGAGCACCTCGAATTCCTTCTGGGTTTCGATGTCGTGGCGCGCCTCCTCGCTGTATCGTCGCAGGATGCGGCCCAGACGTAAGAGGTGTCCGCCGATTCCCGCTTCAAGGGAAAGCTCGAAATGCTGGAGCAGTCCCTGCGACAGACCAACCGCGCACGCGGCACGCAGCCGCCGGCTTTCAGCGGCGGTGGCCGGATCACCGAACGAAGCCAACGGCTGCCGCAAGAATATGGCCCCCCGGTTAATGCTGAGAATCTCCCGCAAAAGCTGCAGAAACTGCTTGAGCATTCCTTCGGCATTCAGCGAGTGCGTAAGGATGCTCGAAAAGTCGCGCAGGACATGCAACGTGTGAGATGCGGCGGGAACAGCACTCGCCTCGGCGGACATCCTGGGCTCGATCAGCGGCAGCACAGCCGGCGGAGGAGTTTGCCCCCCAACCCCTACCGACCAAAGCCGCTCCAGCAAGGCCGTGAGCACACGCCGGCGCACGGGTTTGGTCAGCACATGGGTGGCGCCCTGCAGATAGGCTTCCTCCTCCCACTCAGACTTCTTGGCACCGGTATAGGCGATCACGGGGCACCCCGGCGCTTGACGGCGCAGTTTCTCGAGCAGCCAGATTCCTTGGACTTCGGTCAATTCGACGTCAACGATGCAAGCATCGGCCAGTCCGTGCGTCAACAGAGGCTCCGGTTCATCCAGGTTCGCGCGCGCAATGACACGATACTGCTCGGGGCTGAGACCCGCGCGGATCGTCTCCGCAAAATCGGGATGTGCCGCGAGCACCACCAGTGTCTTCATGGCGCGCCACCTCCAAACCGGCCTGAATGCCTCCGCGGGTTAACTTGGGGGCACAAGCCCCCCGCCCGGGCACCACAAGCCCCTGCCTCCCCATCAGCGACATCAAGATGGCTGAAGCATTGGAGGCAATGGTCTTGGACAGCCTCTGTCATTGCCCGGTCATTCATAAACCCGACGTAAGTAAAGCTCAATCGCGGTCTTGAGGATAACCACGATTGCCGACGCGATACAACAGCGGGGAATACCGATGCCTGGGTAGGGCGTCTACGTAACTCAGCCAAGGGATTCCCCGGGATGGAACAAGCGCCCCTTCCGCAACTCTCGCTTGCTGTCCCCAACACAGGTTGTCGCCTCAAAGCCGCTTCATCCGGAACGCTTGGGAGCGCATTGCTGGCGCGCACAAGCTGCGAGGCCAAATTCGCCTCCACAACAGGCGGCGGTATCTGGAGGCGCGATGGAGAGCTGACTGCTAGACGGCTTCCCCTCTCAGCGCGGCGTCTATGACGAGGAAATCAGTTTCTCCCATAGATTATCGCTTAACATCACTTTCCGCAGGAATTCCTCTTCGTTCTCGGTCGGCTGGGCCTGGTCGGGATTCAGCGGCAGGCGCAGGGTAAAAGTAGTGCCCCCCCCTTCCCCGCTGGTGGCGTCGATGCGGCCGCCGTGGTGATGCACGATAAAGTAACAGGCCATGAGGTGGATGCCGTATTCCTTTGGACTGTCATTGCGCACCACAAATGGATCAAAAACCAGCCGCAGCGCTTCCTTGGGCAACCCAGGCCCATCGTCGCTGACCTGCACCTCGATAGCCTGACCCCCCGGTTGCACTCCATCCAGCAGTCTGGCTGAGAGTGTGACCCGGCTGCCCGCCGGCAAGGTGGCGATTTCATCCTTGAACAACAATTCAAACAGCCGGCAAATCTTCGGCTTGTCCACCCTAAGCACCGGCAGGGAACCGGTGATACGGTTCTCAATCTCGATCTGCTTGGCGGAAAAACTGTCCCGTAACTGGGCGACCGTCTCGGCGACAACTTCGTGCAAGTGGACGCGATCATTGAATTCAAACATCGGCTTCTCGGATGCGGTCCACAAGTCCTTCAGCAGGTTGTTGATCTTCTCAATCTGCCCCTGCACGCTCTGGTAATATTCGCTCCAGAAGTCGGGATTCCGCAGGCCTTCCAGGTCGGCCTTTTCCTCCTCCATCTTGGCCGGTGCAAGATCCAAGAACGTCTTCACGGCCACCAAAGCGTTGCGGATGTGATGGCTTAAGCCGGCCGCCAGCAGGCCCAGGCTTACGATGCGGTCGGCGATCATCATGTTGCGCAGCACCGATAGCTTCTCCTTCAGTAGCTGGTCGCGTTCGCGATGGACCATGAAGAACTCCAGGCCGCGCTTCAACGTGTTCTCCAACTGAGGCGGGTCCCAGGGCTTGTTCACGTACTTGTAGATCGCCCCGGCATTCACGGCCGCAACTGCCGCATCAATATCAGAATAGGCGGTCGCGAGGATGCGGATTATGTGCGGCCGAAGCTGGCGCGCTTTCTCCAGCAACCAGACGCCCTTTTCGCCCGGCATGCGCTGGTCGGTCATCAGCAAACCGATCTCATCCTTGTGCTCCTCCAGCAACTTGAAACCGTCCCGGGCATTGCTGGCGGTCAGGATGCGAAACTGGTCTTGAAACGCCCGCGTGAAATACTTCAGGGACATCTCCTCATCATCAACATAGAGGACCGCAAACCGTTTGTAATCGTAGAGGTTCTGCATAACACTTCGCTCTAATCTTGCGCCCATGGCTGTCCCTTGGTGGGAAACTCCAGGGTAAACTCACAGAACTTGCCGGGCTCCGTCCGCACCGAAATCCGCCCCTCGCAGTTCCGCACAATCCGATGGCACATCGCCAGGCCCAAACCCATGCCTTCGCCGACGTCCTTGGTGGTATAGAATGGATCGAAAATCTTGCCCAAGTGCACCGACTCGATGCCGGTGCCATTGTCGCGAACCACCAGGATGCTCTTGCCGGGCTCGAGACGGCCTTCAATTTCGATGGTCGGTTGTTCATTCACAAACGACTTGGCCCGCAGCGCGTCGAACGAATTCTCCAGCAAGGTCAACAGGGTCTGGGTCAGCATGTTCTTGTTTCCCCAGATGGTTTGATGTTCGGCCAGCCTCTGCTCGATCCGCACCTTGTCCTTCCATTCGTTGCTCAGGAAGCGCAACGCCGCTGCCACCACTTCCGGCACGTCCACCTGGTCCCGGCTTTCCGTCTCGGGATGCGTGAAGGTGCGCAAGTCCGAGACAATATTCTTCACCCGCACGATGCCTTCTTCCACATCCTTCAAGACCTCCGCATACTCCTCCCGGTGTTCGGGCGCCAGATACTGGCCTTTCTTGCGCAGCGTAAACAGACCGGTCGCACTGAAGTTCAGCGGGTTGTTGATCTCATGAATGATACCGGCGCTAAACCGGCCGAGCGACGCCAACTTCTCGGACTGGACCAGTTGCATCTCGGTCTCCTTAAGCTGCTGGATCGTGGACTCAAGAACCCGGTTCTGCTTGTCCAACTGATACCGAAACGCAAATTCGCCAAAGCGCGACTTGCTGTGGAAATAGCTGCCGGTAGCCACGATCAACCCGGTCAGCACCAGGAAGTAGACGTTGTTAATGAAGATGCCCTGGTCAACAAGACCGGCATGGAAGAAGACCGCAGCCAGGTAGAGGCCGAGCACGAGCACCGCCGCGCAAAGGCTCTCGCGAAAGGTCCAATGCAACACGAATGCCAGCACCAGCAACACCAGGTTCAGGCCAGCGTAGTAGGGTGATGCTGCCCCTTCCGGACTGGCGTAGATCATCCAGGCGATGAAGGAAGCTGGGACCATGAATAAAGTGATGCCCAGGAAACGATAGTGTTTGTGCCCCAAAGGAGTGAGCAACAGGGCCAGGAAAGCGCCAATGAGAAGGACACTCATTAACCGCAGTTCGAGAAAGCGCGGTGCCAAAGCGGGATAGACAGCGTTGTCTATGATGACCCCCGCCGGCATCAGAACCATGCCGATGATGCAGGCGACCTTGAAATTGCTGATCGTCTGCTGCCGGTCGTACTCCGCGAACGCCGACCGAATCTCCTGGTTATTGGGGGCTGGGTCAGCCATCTTCGGGCTTCCTGGTTTCAATAAAGACATTCACTTCCGTGGGGTCCTTGAAGATACGTGTGTTCTCCACCGCGACTCGCTGCGGCAGCAGCGCGGCGCTCTTCCTAGTCCCCCGATAGATCAGGTGCCAGTCCAGAACAAACTCCAACATGTGACGGAACGGCCTGCAATCCTCCACATTCGTTGCCGCCAGCAGCCCTCCCGGGGCCAGCCAATCGTATAAGACAGTCATCAATTGCGCACATGTGCGGTCCGAAAGATAATCCAGCAGGCCGGCGCAATAAATAAGATCGTACGACTTCTCCGTCACATCCGCGATTGGCCTGGCTCCTTCCTTGAGCACGTGGTGCACGGACTTCTTTTGAATCTCAATGTGAGTTCTTCGGCCGTATCGTCGTCTGCAATCCTCCAATACCCGGCTCGTGTATCGGATGGTCTCCTCGTTGAAATCCAGCAGGTTGAATCGCGCCTTGTCGCACAACGGCTCCTCGGCGAGAAACTCCTGGATTTCGCGCGCGGGACCACAGCCCAAATTCAGTATGCGCACGGGCTGCCCCCGACTGACCTTCCGCCGGGTTTCCTCCGCCAGCAACCGCTTCAGATGTTCAATGCGATTGCGGTGCGCCCGGGCCGGCCACTGGCTCCAGAACCACAGATTCATCACCTTGGCAAACAGCGAGCTGCCTTCATACGGGTCGCGCAGAATCATGTCCACCATTTCGTAGTCGCCCGCGTAACCCAGCGGTTTCTGGTAAGTCCGGTACGCGAACGGCGAGCACAGCACGAGCGGGTGCAATTGCCGCTTGGCGAAATTCTGATGGACCGGCCGCAGGTCCGCGTCAATGCCCTCGGAAACGCTCTCCAACCGTTCGTGCATGGCGTTGAATGCCGGGACCATCGCGCCGCCGATTTCCTCCATGACGCGTTTTTGCGTTTCCAGCCGGCTGCTGGAAGGCGCCGAGCGCATTTCCAGCTCGACTTGGTCCAGCCAAAGTCGGAGGTCTGCCAGAAAGGCCTGCATGTCCGCCACCACGACTTTGAAGTCGGGCAGAACCTTGTAGATCTTCTGCCAATGATGCAGGAAGTTTTCGAACCCCTCCTGCAACCAAGTTGAGCCCCTTTCGGGAGAAAACGACGCGAGGAGGAAGCCCGTTTCATCGAGCTTAGCCTCACACAGGAGCATCGTGCCGGTGTTGACCAGGGTAGTCACGACGGCCCGCCCGGCGTAGATCGGGCGCTCCTGGATAGTAACCTTGAAATCCGCCAGCACCTCGGACGCCTGCAAGACCAGGCTCGGGTTATACACCTCGAACACCGCCAGATACCGGGTCACCCGTAAAAGACTGGCGCGGATCTCGACACCCTCGCCACTCCGGCAGGTTACCAGGCTGTCTTTGACTGCGCTACGTTCCATAAGTTCTATTTCACCTTCCTGATCCTACCGGCGGCCAGCATGCCCCGCACGAGCTTTCCGAACGTTGCCAGACAGCCATCGGCCATGCCCGCCGAGGCAAAAGCCAGGTAGATGTCGCTGCTGGGTAGAAAACCGTTCGAGGCAAAATACAACGGTCGCTCCACGCCGCGATACTTCGACTTGTGGAACGACAACCCGTCAAAGTTGTAGATGCTGTTGCCAAAACGGGCGCTTAGCTTGAAGAAAAGGCGGGCACCCCAATCCTCGTTATAGTGGCCGGAGTCCAGCTTCGCAAAGGGGGCCAAGAGCAGATTTAGCACCTCCCTGCCCTCGGACTTAAACCTCTCCGCTGCCGCCATGTGGATGGCGGTAGCCAGCCGGCCGAATCGCTGCTCGTCGCACCGCACGATGTTTGCCGAATAGCCGAAAGCCTGTCCGTCGCAATACATCGGATCGTAGAACGCGAACCCGGCTACCCGGCCCTCCGGGTCGTAGGCCACGAACTTGCGCACCCCTTCCTCGAAATCAAATACCGGGCGCCGCGCATATAGCCAAATCTCCCGGTCGTTTATCTTCTTTGACGCAATCCACTTGGCGGACAGCGCGCACAATTCCTCCCGCCGCCGATTCAACCCGGCCTCGTCTTCTTCCCGGATCGTGAGACCTTCCCGCCGTGTTTCGTTCCACGCCCGTTTGATCAAGTCCAGTTCCTTCCAGTTTCCCCTCGTGTTGTACGTCTGAATCGGGATCAGCGGCTCACACCCTATGCAGTTTACCTTGAAGCCCATCGGCCGCAGCGCGGCAGCGCACTCCTCGGAGATGATGCAAAAGGCAGCACGAGGGTCTCGGGCCAGGAAGCCGCGAATGAGGTTCGACAGGTCTTGGGGGGCGCAAACCGGGTCGGAAAAGACGATGCGCTTGGCCTGGCGCGCAAAAAGCGGATGCTGGACCCTGGTGTAAGCGATGTAGCCGGACTCCGTGATGAAGTACTCCATTCCCTCTTGCAGCGTAGCGTAGGCGATACCCTCACGCCCGTGCTGGGTCAGGAATGGCGAAACCAAGTTCCACTTGTCCTTGCGGCCAAGGCTCCGGGCTTCCTCGCCTTCGATAATTCTTGCCCTCGCCATCAAAGCCGGCCCGTGATCTCGAGTCATCGCGGCCGGTTGTCGCCGGGCAGCCTGATCAGCACCCGAGTCACATAGGTCGCGGTCGGTGTGATCCAGGTGCTCAGTGGGGGTGCTGGCACCTGCACTTCTTTCGAAGGCAGGGAACAGACTCTGGCGGCGGTGCCGCGTGGACCACGGAACCAAAGTGCTAGGCGGGTAATTCATCGCGTGCCAATTTTGAAGCGTTCCAAGTGCCAAAATCGCTTGCCGCGGCCATTTTGTGTGCAGTTTAGCTCCCTTCCCACCTGCGTCCCAGCGTGATACAGATTGTCCTAAGCCAAGGCAGAAGAAGCCCTCCGACCTGCCGTTGCACCGCTGGTCGGTTCGACATGCCTCGGCCGGTCTCCAGCCGACCAACTCAGAACCGCATGCCCACCGTCAAGAATACGGCATGACTGATAAAATCATACGTGCCGTCTGCGTCCTGTCCGTTGATGACTCCCGCCAATGACGAGGGGGCGCTGCCATTGACGGTGTGGTCCGGTCCGTAGCCGAACTGGTATGCCACGTCGAAACTAAAGCGCTTCCCTCTGAATCCGGCGCCAACGCTAAAGAAGTGCCGGTCCAAGTCCGCCGCCAGTGGCGAATAGTAGTCATCCGGTACCGAGTTCTGACTATAGAGGTAACCAGCGCTCACATGCCAGCCATTGTCAAAATACCGCGTCACGCCGAACCCGAACATCCAGCTCTCCTGCCAGTCAAAAGTCAGATCTACGTCCCGGGGCACCACACTCTCCTGGCCGTCTGGCGCCCCCGGCTGGTGAATTGTGGTCCGCCCGTAACTGCTCCAATCCGTGTAATCCACGTCAAATTCCAGATTCCACTTTGCGGTGGGCCGAAACGAAACCCCAACAACGGCGCCTAGCGGAAAATCCAAGTCCATTTCCGCGCTTCGGTGAGTAGGCGGCGTCGAGGTGGGGCGCTCGAAGTCGGTGTCCCCCTCGAAAGTCACGGGTGTGGAACTGCGAAATGTGGCCCCTAGCGCGACCTTCTCGTGCGGTCGCCAGAGTAGACCGACGTTGTAGCCGACACTCCAACCGTTCCCCTGGAATCGGAAGAAGTCCTCCGGAAAGATGGGGTTGATTCGGCGGCGAAGGCCCCCTTCCATCTCAATATCCGCATAGTCCACCATCAAGCCTCCGGCGACTGACAATTTGTCTCCCAATCTCAGTGCCACCACCGGATTCATTCGCAAGTAGGTCAGCGAACCCTTCGTTGCCACCGTACGAAATCCCGTGTCTTGCGGCCAACTAAGGTCGCCCCCGTACGGTGCGTAGGCGCCGAAGCCGAAGCACAGCGGGAAATCCTCAGGGGCATAGGCGTAGAAAAGCTGCGGCACCACCGCGTAGTGATCGTCAACGCTATAGGTCGTACCGCTGTTAGACCGACCGCCTGGCGGTCGGAACGTCGGGTCGAGATAGATGCCATACCCACCGGCTCGCAGATTGCTGCCATCGAGTTGAGCCAGGCCGGCGGGATTGTAATACACTGCCGATGCATTATCCGCAGTCGCCACGAACGCCTCCCCACGCCCGGTCGCAAAGGCATCCTGACCCGCCAGCCGAAACCCATTCGCCAGCGCGCTCGGACCAGAGAGCCCTGCCGCCACCGCCAATAGCACACACGCTGTTCTGCGCCTGTTCGTAATCATGAAATCGACTGCCCGATTACGCGGACCAACACCCCAGATAGGCATGAACCGCCGCCCCACGCAAGCAGCTTTCCTGCCGTTTCCTCAGGCCACCCGGCCAGTATGCTTCCGCCCCCTAAGCGTTGACCCGGTTTCGAAGGCTGGTGGAGGTATCCTTGCCCCTGGCACACGGCGCGGGAACCGATCATCGTCCATTTTACCTTTACGTTCCCTTGCACCCGGGCACAATGGCCCAATGAGCAGCTTAGTTCGTTTGCTCGCAATCGTTTTGCTGACTGTGCCGGCCGTTCCTTCTGCCCAGGCCGCCTTTAGTTCCATCCATGTCTTTGGGGACGGTGTTTCCACCACGACCAATAATCCCTACGCCGGCGCCGCCTACCACGGTCTGCGCCGGTCCAACGGCCGCGTCTGGGTCGAGGTGCTCGCCGAGCGCCAGGCTCTGCCCAATAACAGCGTCACTAACGTCACCTGGACTTACTCCACTAACAACTACTCCTTCTTTGCTCATTACAGCAGCCTCTTGGTGCAAAGCATCAACGGCTTCAATGCCCCCACGGATGCCGGCACAGCACTCTTTGTGATCTGGGTTGCCAATGCCGACTTTGTGTTTAACGTGGGCAACCGCGAGCTGGGCAATCAGGCTGAATGGACCAGCGCCAATCACCAGACCATCGCCAATCATTGGTATGCTCTTACCAATCTTTACCACGCCAAAGGAGCCCGAACGTTCGTCATGCCCAACGCTGTGGATATCACCAAGATTCCCAGCTACGTCGACATGTCCACCGAGAACAAGAACTTTGTTCGCCAAAATATCATTGAGTTCAACGCCGCCTTTTATGCCATGCTGGATCAGGCAAGGATATTATTGCCGGCGGCAAGGATCTATGTCCCGGACATGTTTGCCCTGCTCGATGACATCGCTGCTCACCCCGCCAACTACGGAGTTACCAATGCCCTCTTCGAGGGCAAGACGGTTGATGCGTTGAGCGACGAGACTCTGACCGACAAGTCTTTGAATGGGCCTGGGGCAAGCTACATTTGGTGGGACGACACGGACCCCACAGCCAAAGTTCATGCAGTTATGGCCGACATTACCCAGCAACTACTTTCGCCTCCTATCGTCAGCCAACTCACACACCTCGGCAGCAGCAACCGGTTGGACGTGGCCAACATTCCGATTGGCTTGAATGGTTACGTGGACAGCAGGACGGATCTCGTGGTGGGGAATTGGTTTTCAGTGACCAATTTCAACAGCACGGCCGCAACGCAAACGCTCTTCACGCCAGCCTCCGGCTCTGGCCATTTCTATCGGTTACGGTTCCCCTTTGCGTGGTCCTGGCCTTAAGCCGCGGTTACGCACACACCACTGCGCAGCCTTGCCGGCAGGGGCGAGCGGTTCGCTGGCGCCGCGAGCCTGGGCACCATCATTGATCCGGTCACCCTTCTGTCAGGCAGTCCCTCCTAGATGACTGGTTGACAGTCTTAAACAGTCGGTCTAATATTATCCATTCCTGGCGGTGAAGCATTGAGGCCGCTTGGTTAACAAATACAAACAACAACGAAAGGCATTATGAAAAAACTGATCGGTTATTCCTCTATGGTCGCGGTGGCTGGGTTGCTAGTTGGTTGCGTTGGCCCGATGGGTCCCGTCGGGAGCGTTGGCGGATTCATCTACACCGACGTATCCGGGCCTATTCTGGCCACAAGCCATTCCTCAGCCAGCAAGGTAGGGCAGGCCTCCTCGACGGGCATCATTTGCTTCGCCACGGGAGACTCCAGCATCAAAGCCGCGGCTGACAGCGCCGGGATTACCAAGATTCAGCACGTGGACTACCACACCACCTCCGTCCTTGGCGTGTATGCAAAGACCACGGTGACGGTTTACGGCGAATAACGTCCACACTTTAGCAGAACTGACCAAGACCGGCTTTCTTGATAGGAGCCGGTCTTCCTGCGTACACCCGGCTGTAAATTGCGTTACCCTCCACTGGCCCAACGGCTCAGTGATGGCCGCCCTGGGTTATTGCACCATCAATTCTTACCGCAGCAATGCTTGTATTTCTTTCCACTGCCGCACGTGCAGGGATCATTCCGGCCAACCTTTGGGCCAACCCGGACGGGTTTGGCCTTCTCAACCGCGGCAGCGGCCTCGCTGACAATGTCGCTGCCTTGCTGCGGGGCGCGGCGGGTGGAACCAGTGCTCGTCCCGGTTGAGGTGCCGCCGAAGGCGCTGGTGGACTGATGGCTTGCCTGCTGCGGCACATTGCGCAGGAAATTCTCAAAGGCCATCAGACTGGACGCGCTGCGGAAGATGTTGTGGCAGATCTCGGTCTTGATGTTGACCATCAACTCCTCAAAGATCTTGTAAGCCTCGGCCTTGTATTCGATGAGGGGGTCGCGCTGGCCGTGCGCGCGCAGGCCGATGCTGTAACGCAAGCTGTCCATCTCGTAGAGATGCTCCTGCCACAGCTTGTCAATGGCGCTCAGGATGGTGTAGCGCTCGACCTCTTTGAGCGCCTCGGGGTTCTCGAAGCTGATCTTGATCTCGTAAGCCTTGCGAACACTGTCCGAGATGAAGGTGCACACCGCGAACTGCGGCGCGCTGAGACTGCCGAAGATTGAACCTTTGACCGGCTCTTCTTTCCCCGATTCGGCGGCCTTGATGATCTCCTTCTCCGGCATGCCGATGGGGAAATTCAGATTCACCCAGTCCGCCAGGGAACGCACCTTCCATTCGTTTAAATCGGTCTCTGCCGTGGTAAACTGCTCGACTTTCTGAAGCACGACTTCCTCCATGATGTCCATGAGGCGGTCGCGGACGTCCGTGCCGTGGATGATCTCATTGCGGAAGCCGTAAATGACCTCACGCTGTTTATTCATCACGTCATCGTACTCGAGCGTGCGCTTCCGGATTTGGAAGTTGTGCTGTTCGACACGTTTTTGGGCCTGGCCGATGGAGCGATTGAGCAGCGGGTGCTCCAGCTCCTGGCCCTCTTCGAGGCCCATCTTCTCCATGTACTTGACGATCTTGTCCGAGCCAAACAGGCGCATCAGGTCGTCCTCGAGCGAGATGAAGAAGTGCGAGGAGCCCGGGTCGCCCTGGCGCGCGCAGCGACCGCGCAATTGGCGGTCAATGCGGCGCGCCTCGTGGCGCTCGGTGCCAATGACATGCAAGCCGCCCGCCTCGGCCACGCCCGGCCCGAGCTTGATGTCGGTGCCGCGGCCGGCCATGTTCGTTGCAATCGTCACGGAGCCGCGCTGCCCGGCGCGGGCGACAATTTCGGCCTCCTGCTGGTGGAACTTGGCGTTCAGCACGGAGTGGATGATCCCTTCCCGCTTTAACATGCGTGAGAGGTGTTCGCTGACCTCGACGGAAATCGTGCCCACCAGCATTGGCCGGCCTTTGCCGTGAACTTCCTTTATCTCCTTGAGCACCGCGTTGTATTTCTCGCGCCGGGTCTTGTAAACCGAGTCGTTGGCGTCTTTGCGCGCCACCGGCTTGTTGGTCGGAATGACCAGCACGCCCAGCTTGTAGATGTCAAAGAACTCGGAAGCCTCCGTCTCCGCTGTCCCCGTCATGCCGGCCAGTTTGTGGTACAGACGGAAATAGTTCTGAATGGTGATCGTCGCCAGCGTCTGCGTCTCGCGCTCGATTTCGACCTGTTCCTTGGCCTCGACCGCCTGGTGCAGGCCATCGCTCCAACGGCGGCCGGTCATCAGGCGGCCGGTGTTCTCGTCCACGATGATGACCTTGTTGTCCTGAACGACATACTGCACATCTTTCTGGTAGAGGCAGTAGGCTTTGAGCAACTGGGAGATCGCGTGGATGCGCTGGGCCTTGGTTTCGAACTCCTGCTGGAGCTTGGTCTTGGCTTCCAAACGCTTGCGCGGGTCTTCCTCGGGCCCGTGATCAATGTCGTGCAAGGCCGTGCTCAGGTCGGGCAGCATGAAGGCGTCCGGGTCCTTCGGGCTGAGATTGCTCCGGCCCTTCTCGGTCAGGTCGGCGTCGTGGCTCTTCTCGTCAATGGCGAAAAACAGCTCTTCCTTCTCCTTGTACATCTCGATCTTCTTCTGATCGGCATGGAGGTGGAGTTCGGCCTGGTGCATCAGCCGGAGGTTTTCCGGCTCCTCCAGGAGCTTCAGCAGTTTCTCCGACTTGGGCTGACCGCACTTGACACGGAAGAGCAGCAACCCGATCTGGCGTTCGAGTTCCTCAGGGTGTTCCGGGTTGGACCCGTCGCCCGGGCGCAGCTTGCGCAGGAGATTCTCGGCCTCCCCCAGAAAGCGGTTGCAGAGCCGCTCCTGCACGCGGAAGAGCGCCTCCACCTGCGGCCGGAAATTGGCGTACTGCTCGTCATAGGTAATCACGGCCGGGCCACTGATGATGAGCGGCGTGCGTGCTTCATCAATGAGGATCGAGTCCACCTCATCCACTATCGCGTAGTAATGACCGCGCTGGACCTGCTCCTCCTTGCGGGTGGCCATGCCGTTGTCACGGAGGTAGTCGAAGCCAAACTCCGCATTGGTGCCGTAGGTAATGTCGCAGTTGTACTGCTCCCGCCGCACGCGGGGCGGCTGGTCATGCAAAATGCAGCCGACCGTCAGGCCGAGATATTTGTAAACCGCCCCCATCCACTCGCTGTCGCGCGCTGCCAGGTAGTCGTTGACCGTCACGATGTGCACGCCCCGCCCGCTCAGGGCGTTCAGGTAAACCGGGAGCGTCGCCACCAGGGTCTTGCCTTCGCCGGTGGCCATTTCCGCAATTCTGCCTGAATGCAGCGCATAACCACCAATCAGCTGCACATCGAACGGGATCATCTCCCAGGTGAGCGGATGCTCGCGCACGATGATCTCGGATCCGCAGAGTCGGCGGCAGGCGTTCTTCACCACTGCGAATGCCTCCGGCAGAATCTCCTTCAGCCGCTGCGCCAGCTTCTCGTTGTCCTTGATGTTGGACATTTCCTCCTTCCAGGCGGCGGTTTTTTGGCGCAAAACCTCCTCCGGGACCTTCTGCAGCTCGGCTTCAACGGCGTTGATCTTCGCGACCAGGGGACGGAGGCGCCTGACCTCCCGGTCGTTCTTCGAGCCGATGAACTTCTTTACGATATACCCAATCATGGTGGCTTTAACAGCTCCCAGACGCTACGGGAAGCCTCCCCGGGCGTCAAAGATATAAGCGAATCACGCCCACTTCAGGCCAGCGGGGAGTAATTTGGTGGTGACGGGTGTTCGCGGATGCCGTGCAGGATTACTCCCCGATGATCTTCACCAGCACGCGCTTCCGCCGGCGGCCGTCGAACTCGCCGTAGAATATTTGTTCCCAAGGGCCGAGGTCGAGTTTGCCTTTGGTGATGGCGACGACGACCTCGCGGCCCATGACCTGCCGCTTCATGTGGGCGTCGGCGTTGTCCTCGCCGGTGCGGTTGTGCTCGTATTGAGAGGTAGGCGCGTGCGGCGCGATCTTCTCGAGCCACACGTCGTAATCGTGCAGCAAGCCGTCCTCGGCGTCGTTGATATAGACGCTGGCGGTAATGTGCATGGCGTTGACCAGGCACAAGCCCTCCTGCACCCCGCTCTTGCGGACGAACCCCTCGACAGTGCCGGTGATATTGAGGTAGTCGCACCGGTGCGGTGTCTCGAACCAAAGATGTTCAGTTAGCGATTTCATGGCGGGGACAGGGTGCCAGAGTTTTGGGTTCTGGCCAGACCGAACATGCGAAGCCGCGAAGTTGCAGTGCCGAATTGCTGCTATCTTGCCAGTTGACAATCAGCGGCCTGCGGCTGTCATTGGACGCATGAGAGCCTGGCTTATTGACAAGCTTGACGGTATTGGCGGCCTGCGCCTGACCGAGGTGCCCGACCCGAGTCCCGGTGCGAACGAAGTTGTTCTTCAAGTCCATTACGCCGCGCTGAATCCCGCCGATCGCTACCTGGCGGAAAGCCAGTATCCGGCCAAACCAGCGTTGCCCCATATCCTCGGGCGGGACGGCATGGGGACAGTAGTGGCCGCGGGTTGTGAAGCTACTGGTGTCGCTGTGGGCGACCGGCGGGCTCTGCTGCGTGGCGAGGCGGGCGGGAACCGCCCGGGGACCTTTGCCCAGCGGGTGGCGGTGCCGGCGCACGACCTTATCGAGATTCCCGCCGGCTGGAGCGAGGCCGAAGCCGCTGGCGCGACCCTGGTCTATTTGACCGCTTACCAGGCCCTGACGATGTGGGGACCATTATCGCCGTCGTCCGTGGTGCTGGTGACCGGGGCCTCAGGCGGCGTGGGGGTTGCTACGGTGCAACTCGCCGCCGCAATGGGACACAAGGTCGTGGCACTTTCGCGGAGCCTGGAGAAGCGCCGCCGTCTCGAAGAACTGGGCGCCGCCGCCACATTCGATCCCTTGGCCCCAAAGTGGCGCCTGGACCTGAAGTCTGTTCTGGCACCGCATCGGGTTGACCTGGCCGTTGACAATATCGGTGGCAAGCTCCTGCCTGAGGTGATTGAAACCCTGGGCGAGCACGGACGGGTCAGCGTGGTCGGACGCCTCGCAGGCCCGGTCCCCAGCTTCAACACCGCCACGCTGTTCTTCCGACGCATCCGCTTGGGAGGGGTAGCCGTTGGCGCCTGGACCAACGCCGAAAGCCGAACGGCCTGGCAAGAAGTAGTGTCGTTGCTTTCACGCGTTGGGGCCCGCCCCCAAGTGGACAAGGTCTTTCCTTTGGAGCAGCTCCCGCAGGCGTTCGAACGACTTGCCCAGGGCCCCATGGGCAAGGTGGTGCTGGCCGTTGGCACCTCGGTCAAGGGGAACTTCTATGGCAAAGGCGCTGTCGCCTCCGGCGCTCTTCCAACCCCATGAGCCGGCAGTTCGTGGAGTTCTCTCCCTGGTTCGCGACGCCAGGCTGGCCATATCGGCGGGTTGGGGTGTAGTGTGGCACCAGCTACGCAAGAATGAGTGCAGACGATAACCGGCCCTCCCAAGGCGGCGCCACGGCACCCGGCCCGGAGGCGCGGCGCTTTTTCGTTGGCTTGTGGGGACTGTGGATTCTCCTGCTGTCGGCCTGTGCCGCCCCTTCCTGTCTCGCGACAGGCGTCACTCTCATCACCCACGGCTTCAACTCGGACGCCGACGACTGGGTGCGGGGCATGGCAGACAGTATCCCCAGCAACATCCGCTTCCCGGGAACGCAGTTCACCACCTACAAGATAATCCTCACAAGCGATGGAAACTACCAGTGCTCCCGCGCCAGCGGCAACGCGCCCACTCTGACCGATTCGGGAGAGATCATCGTTCGACTTGATTGGAGCCAGATGGCCGGGACTCTTTTCCCGCCTTCTGGCGGTAGTAGCACTTATTACGTGGCCCAGATTGCAAGCCAAGTGCTCCAAGACGCCAACGCCATTTCCGAGCTGGGCGGCCATGCCCTGGCGGAGTTCCCTCTTCATTTGGCTGGCCATAGTCGCGGCGGCTCGCTCATCAATGAAATCACCCGCCTTCTAGGCACCAACGGCCTTTGGGTTGACCACCTCAGCTCGCTCGATCCCCACCCTCTCAACAACGACGGCAATAATGACTGGCTCTTCGCCACGGTTGATGCCTCCGCGTCGAGTACTTTTGCCAATGTTCTGTTCCGCGACAACTACTGGCAGGGGCTTGGCGACAACTTGTTCGTCCCCAACGGAAAACCCGCCTCCGGAGCCTATAATCGCGAGCTGACCATTCTGTCCGAGGGCTACGATAATCCTCATTCGAATGTGCACCTCTGGTATCATGGCACCTTGGATTGGCGAACGCCCACGAGCGACGGCAGCGCCTCAATCACCAGCGACGAACGCATAAGCTGGTGGGTGGCTTATGAGGACCAGGGTGTGGTCGCCGGCTTCAACTGCAGTCTCATCGGCGGCGCAGACCGCCTAAGCCCGGACCAGCCGCTCGGTCCTGGCTTCCCTGCCATCCAGGACGGCTACAATCAGTATTGGGACCTCGGCCTCGGCACCGCGGCCAACCGCACTGCGCTGCCGGCAAACAACGGCACCTGGCCCAATCTCATCAAGTTTAACCGCGTGGATACCAACGCCGTCGTCCAAGGCCAGAGCCTTTGGATCAAGTTCTATTACCAGTGGGCCAGGCCCAACACCACCAACGCGACAGTAAGCTTTTACCTGGACGACGACTTCAACCCCCTCAATTTCAATCAGAAATTCCTCAAGCAGATAAGCGTTCCCGGCAACGGCGCTTCCTTTGTCAGTTATGCCAATGCCAGCCTCACGCTGGACCCCACCAACGCGGCACCTGGCTACCACGCCCTCTATGCCAGCATTACGGGCGGCGGCCTGACCCGACACTTGTACGCCCCCGAGCTCGTGGAGTTGGTTCCCTCGCCTCAACCCCCGACGCTGGACATCTGGAAGGTGAGTGAGTCGCGATACCGGATTGCGGTGAACGCCCAACCCGGCCAGAACATCGTGCTGGAGAATTCAACGGATCTCCAAACTTGGTCGGCGCTGGCAACCAATTCCATCGAGACCCCCCCCTGGCTCTACACCAACAGCCCTCCATCGAGTCCCAACCAGCGCTTCTATCGAGCCGTATTAAGCCCGTAATCGCCTCCCTACGCCCCCGGCGAAGGCCCAAGGGCATCCGAACGAGCCAGGCCAGTCAACAAATACGTGTGCGGCTGTCCAGCGGGTGTCGGCCCCCCGTGCGGGTATGCTAAAAAGCGACAGGAGCCTGCGATGTGACGGTGCCAATCCGGCGGGACTACGGTGTGGTTCCCATGGGGGCCGACCCCCATGGGAACCACACCGGGGTATAACGGGCTTCACAGCGTTGACGCACCAGCACTTCCGGCTTTGGAGCTTGTGACGACGGATGCGCTCCGGAACTACCACTGTCCTAAAAATGGACATAATGCCGTTTTCCACCGGGAGGGCTGTTCGGTCCAGGAATACTGAACTGTGGTAGTCATTTGCACCAGTTAGCGGATAACCATCCGGCCATCGGCGCCAGTCAGGGTGTAGTGGCAGGTCGCCCATTTCACAGCGTCTTCGGTATCCACGCTATCTGGCGCCGCCGAAGAGTAGATTTGCCCAGATTGCTAGCGGTTCACCGCCTGCATGGCTTGGGCAGGATAGCGATCGCCGGCCACCAAGCCTGTCGTGGCGGATTCGCCGAGGCTTTTCGCATCACCGGGTGTCAGGTGGACATTCAGTGCCTCCAGGTTTTCTTCCAGGTAAGCTCGCCGTTTGGTGCCAGGGATGGGAATGATGTCCTCGCCCTGGGCCAGGACCCAGGCCAAGGCTAATTGAGCTGGGGTGCAGCGTTTGGCCTTGGCGGTGCTTTCAATGCGGCGCACCAATTCGAGATTGTGCGTGAGGTTTTCAGCCTTGAACCGCGGTGCGTTCCGTCGCCAATCACCCTCCGCCAGGTCTTCAAGCTTTCGAATCCTGCCGGTCAGAAAGCCCCGCCCCAGCGGGCTGTAGGCCACAAAGCCTATGCCCAGTTCCCGGCAAGTGGGCAGAATCTCGGCCTCGACATCGCG
This sequence comes from Candidatus Paceibacterota bacterium, assembly GCA_035452965.1. Taxonomy (NCBI): domain Bacteria; kingdom Bacillati; phylum Minisyncoccota; species Minisyncoccota bacterium. The sequence goes on from DAOTCE010000007.1 coordinate 116,664, forward strand.
CGACCAGAGCGAGTACTCGGTTTGCAGCGCCGCAATGGGATGAACTTTGACGGCGCGACGAAGGGTCTGCGGCGCGGCTTCCGAGAGCCCGAGATATCGCACCTTGCCAGCAGTCACCAGGTCGCGCATGGCGCCAACGGTATCTTCGATGGGGACTTGCGGGTCAACGCGGTGCTGGTAGTAGAGATCAATGACCTCCAAGCCGAGCCGCCTCAGGCTGGCATCGCAGGCGGAGCGCACATAAGCGGGTCGGCCGTTCACGCCGAGGTAGTTTCCGGCGGCGTCGCGGACATTGCCAAACTTGGTGGCCAACACCACCTGGCCGCGTCGGTCCCGGATGGCTTTGCCAACCAGTATCTCATTGGCGCCAATGCCGTACATGTCCGCCGTATCGAGAAAAGTCGCGCCCAGGTCCAGCGCGCGGTGGATTGTGGCCATGGCCTCCTTTTCGTCGCCCGGCCCATAAAACTCCGACATGCCCATGCAACCCAATCCGATGGCCGAAACTGATAATCCGCTCTTGCCAAGTTGTCGCGTCTTCATATGTCCTCGCAGTCTCTTTTCTTCCCCGCTAGTTCGCCAAGGGAACCATAGCACGCCTCTACCGGTTAGTCTGCCGAAACACAAAAGGCGCGAAATGGAAGTCGCACAGCCCGGCGGCAGCGCCCTGAATCGGTTGCGCCGCCATTGAGGGGCAGGTTTGTGGGCTCTGACAGCAACACTGTGAGGTGACTACGCCTGTGACCCGACTGGAGGCCCCACACCCTCAACGCTGCGCCCGGCAGCTCCTCCGATCTTCACCGAGCGAAAAGGCGTCGGATTACTTCTTCGATTGGAACTTCCTGGATGTCAATGTCGCTGACCGGGAGTTCGTCAAGCAGCGCTTTGCACACGGGGATCACCCGGTCGCGCTTGACCCTGAGCTGTATGCCTCCCAGGTTATGCGCCACGACCTCACCGTACTTGCCCAGTTGGGCGCCTGAGAGATTTGCTCCGCCCGCGCATTGAATGGTGACCAGTTTGGAATCCGCGAAACGGTCCACCACCTCGGTCAGGCGGCCATCGAAGAAGATCCTGCCGTGATCAATAATAATGACTCGCTCGCAAAGCTCCTGAATGTCGGTCATGTAATGACTCGTCAACAGGATCGTCGTCCCGCGCCTGGCGTTGTGTTCCCGCAGAAACTCCCGCACAATCTTCTGGGAAACCACGTCCATACCAATGGTTGGCTCATCCAGAAACAGGACCTTCGGCTGATGCAGCAGGACTGCGATCAATTCCATCTTTGTGCGTTCGCCGAGCGAGAGTTCGCGAACACTGACGTTGAGCTTGTCGCGCACGGCCAGCAACTCGCTCATCTCCGCGACCGTACGCTCCAGCGTCGAGGCGGGGATGCCATAGATCTTGGCGTTTAGTTCGAGCGACTCCCGCGCAGGCAAATCCCACCAGAGCTGGTTCTTTTGGCCGAGCAACAGCGCAAATTGCCGACGATAGCCATCTTCGCGCTTCCAGGGAACATAACCAAGCACGCGGGCCGAACCAATGGTGGGATAAAGCAGGCCAGCCAGCATTTTCAGGGTCGTCGTCTTGCCGGCCCCGTTGGGCCCCAGGAAGCCCACCAACTCGCCGGGTTGGATGGTGAAGCTGACGTCCTTAACGGCAACGATTTGTTCGTACTTCCGACGGAACAGGCCCCGGACAGCGCCCGAGAACCCCGGTTGCTTCTTGTAGGTGCGGAAAGCCTTGGTCAGGCTGCTTACTTCAACGGCGGCGCTCAACGCATGAGCTGTTTTTCCAGGTAGCTGACAACCTGCCGGACACTCGGATCCACTTCCATGCGGTCTTTGACCAGCCGACAGGCGTGCAGCACGGTCCCGTGGTCGCGCCCGCCAAAGGCGTCACCGATCGCGCTCAGCGACTTCTCGGTCATCTGGCGCGAGAGGAACATGGCAACCTGACGCGGGAAAGCGATGCTCTCCGGCCGCCGGCGGCTGGTCATGTCCGCCAAGCGGATGTCGTAATGTTCGGCGACCCGCTTTTGAATCACTTCAATGTTGATCGAGTAGCGGCCTTCCTCGTTGAGAATCTCACGCAACAACCCTTCGACTATCTCGAGGCTCAGCTTCTTGCCGATCAGGGCGGCGTAGGAAGCCACGCGAACCAACGCCCCTTCGAGGCGCCGGATATTGGTGCGAATGCGGTTGGCCAGGAATTCCATGATGTCCTCCGGCAGTTGGACACCCATGATCTGGGCTTTCTTTTGCAGGATCGCCAGGCGTGTTTCGACGTCGGGCGGTTGCAGGTCCGCAACCAACCCCCACTCGAAGCGCGACATGAGCCGATGCTCCAGGTTTTGAATCTCGCTGGCGGGCCGGTCGCAGGTCAGCACGATTTGTTTGTGCCCTTCGTGCAAGGCGTTGAAAGTGTGAAAGAACTCCTCCTGAATCCGCTCTTTGCCCGCCAGGAACTGGATGTCGTCAATCAGCAACACATCTGTCTGGCGGTACTTCTTGCGGAAACGAACAAGTTGGTTGTTTTGAATGCCGTCAATGTACTCATTGGTGAACCGCTCGGACGAAACGTAGGCAACTCTCGCTCCCTTCCGGCTCGCCACAACATGTTGCCCAATGGCATGCAACAGATGGGTCTTGCCTAATCCCACTCCGCTGTAAAGGAACAACGGATTATACGCCTTGGCCGGCGCTTGCGCTACCGCCAGCGCAGCGGCATAAGCAAAGTTGTTATTATTGCCGACGACGAAGGTCTCAAAAGTGTTCTTGGAATTGAAGGCCGGTTCCTGGCTGGATTGGATTCGCTCCGGGGCGGCCCCAGCAGCCTTCTTCCTGGCCGGGACCGATTGCGACGCCGGGCCGCCCGCGCCGGTCGCTGCCGCCACTTTAAACTTAACCTGGAGTTGCCGCCCGGACGCAACCGCCATCACATCCTGCAACAAGTCCATGTAGTTATCCTTCAGCCAGACCTCACAGAAGTCATTGGCCACCTCAAGCGTTATGCTGCCGTTCTCTTGCGCACAGGCACGCAATGGTGCGAACCAAAGATTGTAGGTATCCGCGCTCAGCATCGAGCGAAGATGCTCCCGTGCTGCGTTCCAAATTCTCTCTGCGGAAGTTTGCATTTTTTCTCCCGAAAGCCCTTATTTTGGGCACTTTATTCACTTAGCCACTTACCGCACTCTAAAGGCTGCCTCTGCCTCTTGCTCCTGCCAACAATCCGACTCCATGCCAACTAAAAAGGTGTTTCATATCGAATCTTCCAATCTGCTCAAATCTGATATCTACTGTATGTTGCGAAATATCAACGACTTATGACGGATACCCACTTCTGCTCCCAGCCCAGTCTGATCGGGGCCCTGATTGCTGAGGCCCCACTGCTGCCCCGGACGATGTTTTTAGGTAATGCAGCCCACGGTTGCGAGGACAAGATATTAACTCTTATTAACGAGTTATTCACAGGCCAATTTTCCCCAGTAAAATCAGGCTATTTCCATTTCTTCGTCGAGAAAGCAGCCGTCCAACGGTTCATACTGCTTGCTCGCCGGTCTCTTCGGTCCGAATCCGAATTGCGTTCTCGATCGTACTGACAAAGACCTTTCCGTCCCCAATCTTGCCCGTCTTAGCGGCCTTGACGATTGCCTCAACAGCACCCGTGACCTGGCTGTCTCCCAAAACGACTTCAATCTTTATTTTTGGCAGAAAATCCACCGTGTACTCACTGCCGCGATAGATCTCAGTGTGCCCTTTTTGCCGGCCAAACCCCTTAACCTCCGACACAGTCATGCCCTCGACCCCCAAGCCTGACAGAGCCTCTTTGACGTCCTCCAGCTTGAAAGGTTTAATGATGGCCTCAATCTTCTTCATGTCATGGTTCCGCTTTGCGAAAACAGATTCTACTACTCAACGCGGAACTGTAAACAGGAATGTTGGAAATATCTTCGAAGTTTCCGTTTTCACCTCCGACTCCAGCCCAAACTCCTCGATGCCGCTTCTGGAACGGACCGCACGTGCAAGCGCCTTGCTTATCTGAGTGAGTAGTATTTTCTAATTAAGAATTGACCGAGGTTGCGGCCCGTGATTGATTCGCTGTTGTTTACAGCCCTTGAGATTATTGGGCAGCCGCATTGCGTTCTTTGCCTGTCGGCTGCTGATTTCGACCTTGGTCCCGGGTATAGGCCTTGGTTGATGTTCTCCTTGATCCTACTATTGTACCGATTCGACTTTTCCCGGGCTTTGCGGTCATCCTCCGGCCGTCTAGCCCGGTTTCGTTGTCCGCGGTCACGTGCTACGGATTGCGCACACACAGCGAATTACCGGCCGCCTCAGTAGGTGCCTCACGTACAGGCAGTAAGTCGCGTTTGTAGTCGCCCGAGAAGTCGCATAACACCTGGGGACAATTCAGTTGCCCCGCCATACGAATCCGGGCATCTGTGAAGCATGCCCAAATGGAAATCGTTGACTGCCCTAGCCGGAGTGCCGGTCCTGACGGTACTATTGAACGGATGCGGAGGCCTGTGCCCGCGTTGCGCGCTGGAATTTCAAATCGGCGAATCACTTGTCCTTGTGGGAGAGACTCCAGCTAACCTGGCTTTCCCCCCGTCTGCCTCCCGGCCCGTAGCGGTCCGCAGCACCTATCGGGAAGGGCTGTCTCAGACCATCCAATACGAGCAGGGACGAGACTACCTGTTGGAGGCGCCCAACAGAATCCGCCGGGCTCCCGACTCACGCATCCCGGACTTCGGCACCAACATCCTCTTCGGCAAAGAGGATTTTCGACACGAACAGTGGCCGGGTTTTGGCAACGGGCCGTTCTTCGTATATGTGGACTATGCGCATTCGGAGAAATGGGTGAGGCCGGCCGCCCACCCTGACCTCCGCGCGGCGCAATTGCCCAACACGCAACAGAGGCTGCAGGCCGGACGGCAGGTGCGCATAGTTGCTTTTGGGGACAGCATCACCGCCGGCGGGGACACCTCGGAGCCGGGGTTGATTTTCTGGGAACGGTGGGCGACGGCACTCCGAGCCAAGTACCCGGGCGCCAGCATTGACATCACCAACGGGGCAACGGGCGGGGACTCCACCATCCAGGGCATGCAGCGCTTGCCGGAGAAAGTGCTTCAGCAGAAGCCGGACTTGGTCTTGGTCGGCTTTGGTATGAACGACCACAACCGTGAGGGGTTTGGTGTGCCGCTGGATGTTTTTGCCGCGAACCTAAGATCCATGATTGAGCGGATTCGTTCCGAGACAGGAGCAGAAGTTGTACTGTTTTCCGCCTTTCCACCAAACCCAAAGTGGCATTACGGCTCACACAACATGGCCGCCTATGCTGACGCAACTGAGCGCGTGGCGCTGGCGGAGCGCTGCGCCTTCGCCGACGTCTATCACCTCTGGATGACTGTCGCGTCCCGGAAGAAGCCCGAGGATCTCCTGGGCAATAACATAAATCATCCCAACGACTACGGGCACTGGCTCTACTTCCAAGCCCTGCAGGCGGTAGGCTTGTAGCGAGTTTCCACCCATCCCTCCGCCTCGCGCCCAAATCCGAATTGCCAGACGGGGTGTGAGGCGGTGATAATGCGGCCCATGAACACCAAATCTCTGACTGTGGTAGCGCGCTTCATAGCCAAGCCGGGCAACGAAGACGCTGTGCGGCAGGAATTGCTCTCGCTGGTGGCCCCGAGCCGCAAGGATGCCGGATGCCTGAATTATGATTTGCATCAGGCTATGGACAATCCCGCACTCTTCCTGTTCCACGAGAACTGGGCCAGCAAAGCGCACCTGGATGCGCACCTGCAAAAGACCGACTTGCAGGCCGCGCTCGGCCGCGTCGGGCAAATGGTCGCCGAACCACCCCAGGTTTCTCTGTGGCAGAGACTTGGCTGATCACGGCCGACTGCAGCCTTTGGTCCGTAGCCGCTCCCACAGCACGGCAAGCTCCTTGACCTTCTCGGGATACTTACGCGCGAGGTCATTGGTTTCGCCGAGATCCTCGGCCAGATTGTAAAGCTCCGCGGATGAATTGACCTTGCCACCTTTCGTAGGCTGCCTCGCATCTGCTCGTATTATTAGCTTCCATTGACCCTGGCGCACTCCCATGCGGCGGCTGTGCTCGATCAGGTTGTCGCGCACTGGCTTGTCCTGCTTCTGCCCAAGCAGCACCGGGAGCATATCAAAGCTGTCCGGACCGGCCTCGCCGGACAGCGGTTGTCCAGTCAGGGCAGCGCACGTGGCCAGAACATCAACCAGGCAGACTAGTTCGTCGGAGGTGCCTGGCTTAACCTTGCCCGGCCAGCGCACGACAAGCGGCACGCGCGTGCCGCCTTCGTAGGGGGTGCCCTTGGTGCCGCGCAATGCGCCATTGAAGGCATGGCCGTTATTGGACCTCACGTCCCCGTCCCGCTCAGGCAAATCGCCGTGATCCAGTATGCCGCCGTTGTCGCTCGTGACGAACACCACCGTGTTGTTCGCCAGCTTGTGCCGATCCAGTGTCTTTAGCACTTCTCCCACGCAAGCATCGAACTGCTGGATCACATCTCCTCTCACCCCCGCCTGGCTCGACCCGCGAAATCGCGCTGCGGGCATCCGCGGCACATGGATATCGTGGGTAGCCAAATACAGGAAGAACGGTACAGTCTTGTTTCGCTCGATAAACGCGACCGCCCGGGCCGTGAGCGTATCCGCAATCTCCTCATCCTTCCAGAGTGCGGCCGTACCGCCCGTCATCGCTCCGATACGGCCAATCCCCGCCACCGGATTTGAGTGGCCAGGAACGCAGTTCTTGTAGTCCACGGCAATCGGGTCTTTAGGGTCGTAACCATGGATACGATGATTCTCCACGAAAACGCACGGAGTGCGGTCGCCAGTCGCCGGGATGATGAAGCACTCATCGAATCCAACCTCCAGCGGCCCGGGTTTGATGTCCATGTTCCAATCCGGCGCGGTGTCCCCCAAGCCCAGGTGCCACTTTCCGACCGCAGCGGTTCGGTAGCCCGCGGCCTTCAACAACGCTGGGAGAGTCAACGTGCCGGGCTTGATGCTGAGAGCCGCATTGCCTGGAAGGATGTGGTCGCCGGCCGGATTGCGCCAGGCATACTGGCCGGTCAGCAACGCGTAGCGTGACGGCGTGCAAACCGCCGAAGCCGAGTGCGCATCCGTGAACCGCAATCCTTGAGCTGCCAGCCTGTCAATGTTCGGGGTCCTCACCTTCAACGCACCGTAACAACCGAGGTCCCCGTAGCCAACGTCGTCCGCCAGAATGAACACGACATTCGGCTTCGCGGACGCATACGGCGCGGCCTCACCAGCGGACCCCAACAGTGCGGCGACTCCCAAAGCCGCAACGGTCACAATTGGCAATACGAGCCTAAGCATAGATCATCTCGACGAGGCGAACCTTGACCGTCAAAGGCGTTTGCGCCGACTTGGCCGAACTTTACCTTGCACTCACTCGCAGTCCGTACTTCTCCGGCGCCTTGGCAAACGAGACCATTCCCTTCTCCGCCGTCGCACCTACGAAGGGATCATTGGTAATCAGTATATTCCCGTCAATGTCCAGGTAATCGCACAACTCAGCCAAGTGCGCCGCGGCGCTGATAAGTATGCTGCTTTCGATCATGCAGCCCAGCATCGTCTTGAGCCCGGCCTTGCGAGCCGCTGACAACGCCTCGAAGCCCGCGCTCACGCCCCCTGTCTTCACCAACTTCACATTGACGCCATGGAAGCACTCCACGGCCTGCGTCACGTCCTTTGCCTGGTGATATGACTCATCCCCCACGATCGGCAGCGGCGACCGCGCTTTGAGCCAGACCCAATCCTTGATGGGCGTGGCTGCCGGCATGGGCTGTTCGATAAACTCGATGTGCCCGTCTCCAGCCAGCCACTCAATCATCTCCAACGCCTGCTCCTTGGTCTTCCAGCCCTCATTGGCATCCACCCGCACCGTCTTGGTTGGAGCGATGTCGCGCAACGCCTGCACGTTCTCCTTGTCGCCAGCCACCCCCACCTTCATTTTCAATAGCGGATAAGGCGCTGCCTCCTGCACTTTTCTGCGGATCACGTCCGGCTTATCTATCCCGATGGTGAACGAACTCAGGTGCACGTTCTCCCGGAAACCCAAATCCAGGTAATCATAAATCGCTTTCTTTTCCCGTTTGGCCGCACCGTCCAGCAGCGCGATGTTCAACGCGCACTTCGCCGACCAGTCATGCGGTGAAAGTGTGTCCAGGTAGACCATGCTCCCCTCCACATCCTTGAATGAGAGACCCCGTGCGTCCACCTTCTTCAGAAACGCCTCCACGGTCTCGAGCGACTCGCGGTAGCGCGAAATAGGTGCAGCCTCTCCAAATCCCACCGTGCCGTCAGCGCCTATCAACTCGACCATAACCGTTTGGGCGACGTTCGTGCCACTACCCCGGGCAATAGTCCAAGTGTGGGCAAGTTCCAAATTCAACCTTTTGTAGTTCAGTTTCACGGCTGAAACCAAACCCTAAATCCGCTCGGGAAGCAACCTTCATGTTGCGGCCGGTCGAAACATAATTCCCTTTGCATTTGGGCCCTTTCGGGGCAAGTTGAAGCAACGATGATTCCCGAACAACCGCCTGCCCCGGAAAGCGCGATGCCCGAACGGTCCGCTGTCTCTCAATCCAGTCGTCGCGGCCGACGCGGCGGTCGAGGACGCCGAGGACGAGGGCGCTCCCGAGGACTGACTCAGCAATCCTCTGCCGTTGCGGAAGAGAACGCCGTGTCGAGCCAACCTCTCGCAGAGGAAATTTCGGGAGAAATAGAAGCACCGGAATTACCACTGACCTCGCAGGATAATTCGGAAGCTGCCGACCAGGAGACCGCCGCTCCCGCTACGGAATTCAGGGATGCACGGCGCGAACAGCGGCCGGCACGGCCTCTAACACCCAAACGTGAGGTTTCCCGCCCTCCCACCCGTGACTTTCAACCCGCCACCCCCGCAGCGGTTTCACAGGCCATCGAACACGTCAACCAAATCATCGAGACCCTCCGCGGTGCACTCAGCGATATGGAGGATGTGTTGGAGACCTTGGAACTCGCCGAACGGCAGAAGACCGCCGACGAACAGGAAATTGAAACCCTTCGCCGCGGCCTGCGCCATTTGCACCGCCCTAGAGAAAGCGGACAATCGCATCCGCGACACTAATTCTTCTGCGGCCACCGAAAGCGCGCGCCGTCTGTTTGCCAGGATTGTAGTCTACGAGCGACACGAGTTGGCCTGCCCGGGTGGGAGCCACACCTATGTAATGAGGCTTTCCGCTCCAGTATGGACGAAGGGCACCGCAGACGATCATCCGGATTGGGCCATTTAGGGCCATTTAGACTTGCGCTAGTGCCAGAGCGGGCCCAATTCTCACCGCCGGCACGGCAGTCCACCACCTGGCGTGAAAAACACGAGACAACACAGAACAACTAAATTGCAGTCGGCGACTGCTCCGCTTTGCCTTCTTGTGCACATGGGCGAAGCTGCTGTCGCGCGCAACTGATCACCATGATCGACTTCAATCACAGAATTCTGATGACTGGTTTCGGCGTCGTGGCACAGGCCACCATGCCGATGTTACTGAAACACCTACGCGTTCCCTGCCGCAACATTACCATAATCGACTTTGCCGATCGCGAGGACGTGCTGCGCCCGTGGCTAAAACGGGGAGCCCGCTTCATCCGGGAGCGCGTCACCCCCACGAACCTGCCACGGTTACTCTCCACCTATGCGAAGCGGGGAGACCTGATCATTGACTTGGCCTGGGGCATAGATTTCTTCGACATCCTAGAATGGGCCCACAACAATCAGGTTCTTTACGTTAACGCCTCACTGGAGTCCTGGCACCCCTCGGCCGAGATGCGCAGCAAGACGTCCATGGAGAAGTCGCTCTACTCTCGCTACGAAAGGCTGCTGCCCATCGCCGCTCAGTGGAGAGAGACAACCACGGCGGTCATTGACCACGGCGCGAACCCGGGCTTGGTGTCGCATTTCGTCAAGCAGGGATTGCTGGACATCGCCAACAAAGCGCTGCGGGAAAACCGCTTGCCTCGCGCCCGCGCCCGCCGACTGGAGCGCATGATGGCGGATAAGGCGTTCGCTGTCCTGGCGCGCGAGTTGGGGGTGAAGGTCATTCACTGCAGCGAGTGGGATACACAACGCGCATCCAAACCCAAGCGCCCGGACGAGTTCGTGGGCACCTGGAGCGTGGAGGGCATGTGGGATGAGTCCATTTCACCCAGTGAGCTGGGCTGGGGCACACACGAAAAGTGGATGCCGCCATTCTCCACCAAACCGGAGACCGGTCCCGCCAACCAGATCATTCTGCCCCAGATGGGCCTGAACACCTGGGTCCGCTCCTGGGTGCCCCATCAGGAAATCGTCGGCATGATCGTCACGCATGGCGAATCCTTCGGGATCTCGCACGCTTTAACTGTGCTCGAAAACGGCCATGCAGTCTATCGCCCAACCGTCCATTACGCTTACATGCCGTGCAACGACTCGCTCGTCTCCTTGCACGAACTCCGGTGCCGGAATTACGAGCTGCACCCCAAACAACGCATCCTTGCCGACGAAATCACCGAAGGAATGGACCTTGTAGGTGCGCTGATCATGGGGCATCGGTTCCAGTCCTGGTGGACCGGCAGTGCTCTGAGCATCGCCGCCGCACGAAGGAAGGTGCCGCATCTGAACTCCACCGCGGTGCAAGTGGCCGCCGGCGTGATGGCTGCGGCATTGTGGGCCGTCCAGAATCCGCAGCGCGGGGTGTGCTTCCCCGAAGACTTGCCGCACGAGGAGATTCTGCGCGACGCCCGGCCCTATCTAGGGCGATTAATCTCGGAAAGCTCAGATTGGACCCCCCTGCGGCAGCACCGGGTGTACTTCGATGAAAACCCGCTCGCCCGGCCCGATCAAAGCGATCCATGGCAGTTCACTAATTTCCTCTTCCGTCCTTGACGACGGTGCAGGCTCGGCGGGGCCCGCAGCCCTCCGCTCGAGCAAGCTAGCGCGGCTGCGTTTTTGCTTCAGCGCCGACAAAATCCGCCAGACGGCAGACGGCGTCGTAGAACTCCGCTTCAAGCATGCCGAGCAACGTCGCGCCGTACCGGACACAGTGTTCATCAGCAATCACGTCGCCGTAGTTGATCACGGGAATCATGTAGGCGACCGCGAGGAGCGCAAGTTCCGGCCGTTGACGCAATAAAGGGCGCAGGTAGAGGACGCGACCGTTTTGCTCCGGGTTGCGGAGATCCGGACCTGGCTCGGCAAACTGGTGGCCGGCCATCTCGCCAAATTCAAAGACTAAACGCGTCGGGTAGCGGAGGCATTCGCGGTCCGCCAATAACGCGTCAATCCCTTCAAAGGCGAGCGGGGCGTGCTTCCGATGCGCAACGATCGCCTGTGCGGCAATATGGCCGCGCAGGCTGTCCTGTCCGACCTCGACCAGATCGCCGGCGGGGAGTCGGCGGAGGTCAGCCCCACGCAGCGAGCGATCGGACCGATCGCTTCCAGCTCGAGTTGCGATCACTTGGCGTAGCGCTTCTGGAACTCCTTCCGCTCCTCCTCGCGCCGAGCTTTCTCGGCCGGGTCCATACGGTTGAGGTACCACTGGTGATTGGAGTGGTTGAGGGTGTCGTCCAGCAGCTTGCGGAGCTTCAGGGCGGCTTCCTTCCTGACGGGGTCCGACGACTCGTGATGCTTCTCCGCCAGCTCCTGGAGTTCCGGGATATACTTGGCGTAGAAATGCTTGGCAACTTCGTAGGTGCCATGCCAGTGAGTGTAGTCCGGGCCCATCATGGAGACGCCATGGCGGGCGCGGCGGCCTTCGTGGTGCCAGATTTCATACCATGTGAAGTCAATTGGATTGCTAAACTGGGCTGGCCTGAGAAGCGGCTTGGCGGCCTGGTAAAGCGCGAGGCCCGGCTTTGCAAACTTGTCGTGATACAGCTCGATGAGGCCGTCGTATTGCAGGTAGAAGGAATTCACGAAGTGCTGATTATGGCAGTTCAGGCACACGTCTACCATATTGGTGCGGCGCGTCTGCCACGAGATATCCTTGCCCGGCAAACCAAGCTTGGCGTCGGAAACCTCCGGCCGGATCGAGATCTCCGGCCGGTTGTTCCAGGAGATGCGGAGACCTACGTCGTGAGTAATACGCTGGTTCCGCGTCGCGCTCATGTGGCAGGTGGCGCAGGTCGGCGCCACGCTGTAGTCTTCGCCCACAATCCACTTGGCGTTGCCGAGATTCATCTTGTCCACCTGGGCGTGGTATGCAATGCCATGCTTGGATTCGTTGTAAATCTCGATCTGCGGATGGTCGGGCCCCATGTGACACTTGCCGCAGGTGTCAGGGGTGCGGGCCTGGGCGGAGCTGAATTCATGCCGCGAGTGGCAAGCGGCACAAGACCCCTCGCTGCCGTCGGGGTTCAGGCGGCCAATGCCGGTATTGGGCCAGGTGGCGGGGTCTGGCTTGCCATTGGGCATGATCTTCACTTCGGTGCCATGGCATTGCCAGCAACCGTTGACGGCCGCGGCGGAGATGCCGTTGGTGAACAGGGGCGTCTTGAAGCCGCGGTTGCCTTCGACCACTTCCGCCAGGGTATTGTCCAGCGAGCCGAGAATGCGCCCGCCCTTGGCATGGTGTGAAGCGTTGAATTCGCCCACCTCATGTTCGTGGCAGCGGCCGCAATCCTTGGGCGTGACAATCGTCGAAATCATCTGGCCATAGTGCTCGAAGGCGTCCAATTCGTTGGTAAGCGCCATGTGACACTCGTAGCAGCCGATATTACCGCGATAGTGCTTGCTGGCGCCCCACTGTTCGTAGAGCGCAGGGCTTTCGTGCCGGTGGCACTGGGCGCAGTCTTTGCTTTGGGCCGAGAGTTGCGGGAGGGTGAATCCGGCGCGCGCCGGCAGTGATGCAATCAGCAGCGCGAACGCGGCAAGGCCAAGTGTGGGGATGCAGGTCTTCATAATATGTTTGCGGGTCATTGGACTGGAGGATTGAGTTCGGGCCGGGCACGCAGGCTCCCGTTCATGATCGGGATGGCAACGCGCACCATCCAGGAAAAGAGCAGCGCTCCAAAGGCCCAGATACCGAGGCACACAAGCGTTTCATTGAGCGTGGGCAGGTATTCCACCACCTGGCCCAGGGGCGAGGGCACGAAGCCGGGGATGATCAGGCCCATGCCCTTCTCGATCCACACGCCGATGAAGCAAGCCACGCAGGCGACATTCAAGGCCGCGATCTTCCTGCTGAGCGGCGAGATGAGCAGGACCAGGCCAACAAGGTCCAGCGCGATGGCGCTCCAAATCCAAGGCACGAGCCCCTGGTGTCCGTGCAGGCCGAAGTAGAGGTACTGCGCGGCGGCGGCGTGCATCGTGGGCGAGTAGAACTCCGTGAACAGTTCGCAGCCGAGCAGGAACATGTTGATGATCATCGCCACGGTCATGATCATTCGCAACGTAAATATGGGCTGATCGCCGATGTAGTAGCGCGTCACCCGGCGGATGATCTGGAAGGTGAGAATCATCAAGCCTGGCCCCGCCACAAATGCCGACGCCAGAAACCGCGACGGAACCAGCGGATGATGCCAGTAGCCGCGGCCGGCCAGGCCGACGTAAAGGAACGCCGTAACGGTGTGAATGCTCACCGCCCACGCGATGGAGATGAACACAAACGGGATGTAGAACATCTTTGCCGGCTTCTGCTGCCGGTAGCGGCAGTAGAGCAAGTACCCCGCGATGTGGAGGTTCAAAAGCAGGTAACCGTTCAGCACGATGACGTCCCAAGACAGAATGGAGCCGGGCCAGTTGAAGATGCCGAAGGGCGGGATCATGTGATGAAAGCGGTCCGGGCGCCCGAGGTCCACAGTGACGAAGAGCAGGCACATCACGATAACAGCGATAGCCATGAGTTCGCCGAACAACACCACCTCGTGCATGAAATCCTTCTTGTAGACGTAAGCGGGGATCACGAGCATGACCGCCGCCGCCGCGACGCCGACAAGGAAGGTGAAGTTTGCGATGTATGCCCCCCAACTCACCTGATTCGTCATACCGGTGGTCTCCAGGCCGGCCACAAATTGCCGCGCCCAGGCATTCAGACCGACGAGCGCCAGCACCGTCAACAGGGTCATCCACAAATAAAACTTCGCGCTGCCCTGGAAGGAAATCCGCCAGACACGCCAAAGGAATGTGACGTATTCCCTCATTTCTCGAAGAAGTAGTAAAAGCGGGGCAACGTGCCCACATCCTCCTTCAGGACATAAACCCGCTTGTGATTCAGGACATAGCTGATTTCGCTGTTCGGATCGAGCAGATTCCCGAACACCCGCGCGCCGGTCGGGCACACCTCCAGGCAAGCGGGATACTTGCCGTCGCGCGTGCGATGCAGGCAGAAGGTGCACTTCTCGACCACTCCTTTCGGGCGGATGCGGTTGCTCAGGTAGTCCTGGTTCGGGTTGATCGCCGCCGGTGGAATGGATGGCTTCTTGTAGTTGAAGCGGCGCGCATCGTAGGGGCAGGCCGCCATGCAATAACGGCAGCCGATGCACCAATTGTAATCCACCACCACGAGGCCGTCCGGTTCCTGCCAGGTAGCCTGCACGGGGCACACCTTCGTGCAGGGCGGCTGCCGGCACTGCTGGCACTGGACCGGCATATAATACTTGTCCTTCTGCGGCACCGTTTCCGGGTCGTAGTAGACCGAAGCAGTCTCCAGGTTAATCGCACCCTTGTCCAGCTCCAGCACTCGAATGTAGGACATTTCGAGATCATCGTCGTCGTCCCGGGATTGGTTATTCTCCTGGAGACAGGCGTGGGCGCACCTGCGGCACCCGATACAGCGCGTCAAGTTCAGCGCGTATCCGAATTCGACCCCGGGTAGCGGCCTCAGGTCGCGAACGACGGGTTGGACACCATGCTCCCGCTTACATTTGTCCTCGATCGCCTTTAGAATGCGCTGCAGCTCGGCCGGCTTAAGTTCGCGGTAATGCTTCTGGAGCAAGTCGTCGAGCGTGATCTCGCCGCGCTCCAGCGCGAGCAGCGGCTTAAGGGCCACTACCAGCCCCGCCATGCCCGCCATCGCCGCCGCCGTGCCTTTCAGGAAAGTGCGGCGCGTCACTGGCTGATAGACCCGCTCGAGCGTTTGGGGACTGACTTCGTTTTGCGGATCGTGGTTCATGATACACTCCCCAAGATAGCTCCGCGAGGCGCGAAAAACGGGCCAACCATGGAGGAACAATCCAAACACTCGCGGGGGTCCCACGCCCTGAACAGGCCAAACTCGCGACCCATCGGCGCCATTCCCGCGCCCTGCTCGCTGGACCGATTGCGGGGCGTGTGGGGGGCGCGCGGCGGGTAGCGCAGCGGTGGCAACGGCTTCAGCGCCTTGAACTTCGGGCTGTGTGGGTCGTGGCATTGGATACAGCGCAACCGGGTCTTGACGCCCAACTCGGCATTCCAAAAGCCATTGGCCCGGCCATGCACGCCTGCCTGCCAGTCGCGGTAGATGGTGCCATGACACTTGGCGCAAAGCTGCACCACATCCGCCTCGACGATCTCCCCGCCGTCGTAGTCCACAAACGCATTGCGGTTTGACGGGTGATGGCAGTTCAAACAGAAACGGTTATTGCCGTGGTCGAGTTGGATGTCTTTATGCTCATTCATCGGCCGTTCGTAGTGCCACCTCGCGGGGAAGAGCCTGTGGCACTCCATGCAATTGTAAGTCCAACCGTTCCTGACCAGATCCAGTCCAACCGTTCTGCGGGGCGGCGTCTTGTCGAGATGTGTGTCGGAAGGCAGACCAACTTGCGGTTGCGCGGCGGGTGGACGGGCCACTACTGGCAAGTTGGTCGGGATTGCAACCGTTGGCGATGCCACACCCGCGCCACGTAAATGCAGGCGGCCAAGGTCCGTCGCACATAATGCGATGACCATCGCCGTCCAAACTGCTTTCCTGACAACTAGTGGCATGCCAGCTTCGCGGAGGCGCACCCGGGAGGTTGTTGCACTTCCCCAACGAGTCGCGCTGCCTATGAGTAAAACACTACCGGCAATGGATGGCGAGGCATTTGACGCAAGTCAAGCATCCCGATTGAAGGAGCCATACCCCGCGCGCCAGGAGTTCCCGCCTGCGCGAAGCCGTTTCCTGCAGGGAACTCGGTCAATTCGCTTGCTGCAAACGGAAGAACCTCGCGTGCTCGGCGGCATCCAAGGGGACTATGTTGCTGATGACACCACCGGTACCCACGCTATTGGTCAGCAGCCGGGACCAGTTGGCCAGCGCCAGGGCAAGGTTCGTCGAAG
Source organism: Candidatus Paceibacterota bacterium (assembly GCA_035452965.1). Lineage (NCBI taxonomy): Bacteria > Bacillati > Minisyncoccota > Minisyncoccota bacterium. The sequence goes on from DAOTCE010000007.1 coordinate 132,987, forward strand.
TCAACACGTAATACGGCTGGCCCGTAATACCGTTGGAGCCACTCAGCGTCAGGCTGGGGCTCAGCCCGGCGCCGACGCCCTGCACGCTGGCTGAGAGTGAGACTGTTTCCATCCAGTTAACCGGCACGGCCTCATGGAAGGTCAGGATAGCGAAGCTTGCATTCTCCACTGTGAAGGCGAAGTCAGACGGGTCCAGGTTGCCGGTCAGGTCCTGCACACTCCAGCCCAGGCTGGTCCCGTTCGTCAGTGAGTTTTCCGCTCCGGGTTTGCCAAACGATCGCCGGATCACCTGCCCCACGTTGAAGGGCAAATTAGCGAAGCTGAAATTCACCGTTTGATCCTGACTCTCCGAGAAGTTAAGACCCCATACATGAATCCTGTTGGCGCGGTTCGTCTGCAGCGTCACATACATACGCAGCGGCCACCCCTGCGGCGCAAAATCGGGCACGGGTTGCGGTCCGGGCAGAGAATTCTCCAGAACCATGTCGCCGGCAAAGTCGCGCACCGAAGCGAAAGCATTCGTCAGCACGACATAACCCTGCGGCTGCTCCCAGTAATTGCCGCCGAACCAAGACGGGTACGCCCTCCACGCCTGGTTCGGGTGTGCAAGGCGAAAACACGTCTCGACCACGGCAAACCCATTGGCCATCGAACGTTTGATGGCCGAACCGGAGTCCCAGTTGACGGGATTATACTCGCTGGCGATCAGCGGCGTGGTCCAATACCAGTCTGCCGGCTTGGTGCCAAAGCGCGTGGCGCCGCCGTAATTGCTCAGCGTCAACACCGTGGCGGAAATGTGGTCTGCCAGGGATCGTCCGATGTCCAGCAGCGACGTGGTCATGTTGGTCGGGATCGGAAATGAGAACTTCAGCGCGCTCATGTAGGGATGAACGCTGACAAAATCCAGCGGGGCATTGGTGTCCTCCGCCACACGGCCCAGCCACTCGTTATTGTTGCCCACGGTCAGGCACGGACCCGTCTGGATCGAGCTGTCCACGGCCTTCATGGCGTTGGCGATGATCCGGTAGCGGTCGCGGAAGAGAATCTTGTCCGTGATGACATGCTCGGTAACCAGCGTGGACTCCGCTGCAAGATTCACCTCCGGCTCGTTGCCCACTTCCCACCAGATTACCCTTGGCACTGCGGCTTCGCCTTGGGCTAACAGCACATCTCGCCCGCCCCAATCGCCGCCGAGCTTGACTGAGTTATAGACCCGCAGGTTTTCGGTGTTGTCCGCCGCGCTGAAGCTCGTGTCATTGCCGATCAGGCTCTCCTGTCCCTGCCGGTAGGTCTGCGCCAGAACGTTGCAGAAGCGCACCCAGTCGGCCGCCATTTGGGCCGCGGTGCCGGTCACCGCGTTGGTGCCGTAGCCTCCCGGATTAAACAGGTTGGTATGATTGTCGAACTGGCAGACCCAGGTGCCATATCCGTTGGTGTAGCCGCCCCCGAACATGTTGGCCGTGAATAGCGGCGTGGACCCGGTGTCCCGGCATTGGCGCAGGAAATCCAAAGTGGTTATCAGAGATGCTCCGGCCGGGGTGCCCCACTTTGAGCCGCTGTTATAGACACGCCAGTCGTAGGCGTCCGCGTCCAACCCGCCCGCCGGCCCACGCATCAGGCTGGGGCCGCTCATGTTGAACATGGCCGCGTCCCCGGCGCTGCTCGCGGTGCGGTAGGGATTCTGCCCGCGCACGCCCGCCGGGAAAGCCCGGCCATTCACGGCAGCAAAATCAACCACGTTCGTGGCCGGTCCCCCGGGCGTAAACGTCAGAACGATGCTCCCCCCCTCGTCCACTGCAGTGGTAAATCTCCCCGCTGCATAATCGCCGTTCTCGATCAGCCCGAAATTGGCCTTTGCCGGGTTAACCCCGCCGCTCAACGAGATGATTTTCCATGATCGCGCGGACTGCCAAAACACGTTCGCCGTGTCCGGCGCCGTCGCCGTCCCCGTGAACCGGATGCACAAGCGCGACGGCTCCAGTCGCAGGTTGCCACCGGTCAGTATGATTTGATCGAAGCTCACCCCCGGGCTGTTCGTGCTGTTGGCCGCCAGGTCCCACACATACGCGCCCCCACCCCCGCCGATGATCAGCCCGCCGCTCAACGTTATGGTCCCCGCGGCGATCCCCGGGCTGATGGCGCCGCCGTAACCCACGCCGACCGGGGCGGCAATCGAACCCGATCCGGCCAGCATGCCGCCGCCGTTGGCCACCACCGCTCCCGTCCCCGAGTTGGCCCCATTCAATACCAGCATACCCCCGCTCACCGTCGTGCCGCCGCTGTAGCTGTTCGCGCCGTTCAGAATCTGCGTGCCCGCGCCGATCTTCTTCAACGCCACCGCGCGCGTGCCGCCATCAACAATCGTCCCCTGGTAAACCCCGCTCGCGTTGTTGTCTCCCAGGGTCAGCGTGGTTGTGCCCGCGATCCCGCTCAGCGAAGTCACCCTGGGCAGCGCCGTCGAAGTCGTATTGGACACCGCGCTGCTCAGCCCGTTGATCGTGATGCTCAACTCCCCCAGGTCTAACTGCGGAAAATTACCAGGATTGCCCCCCGTATACATCACCACGTCTCCGGCGCGGGTGCCACCGGGCAACGCATTCGCGTGTGCCACCTGCAAAGTGCCCCGGTAGATGGCCGTCTGCCCCGTATAAGTGTTGCCCGCCAAAAACACAGCTGTCCCGACCTGGTCGGGCGCCGCCACCCCGTTCGTCCCCGCCAGCACGACACTGAAGTAGGTTGTGTGCGCCGTAGCCCGAGCCTTGGGCATATTTGTTCCGTTGTCCAGCGTCAGCACCGAACTGCCGCTCAAGGTCCACAGTTGCCTGTCGCTCGTATCTCGGAACTGGACGATGCCGATCGTGCGGTCGCTGTCCAGGGTCACAGTGCGGTGGGCGAGAATGTTAAGGGTTGTGAAGTCGGCCGTGTTCCCCGCCCCTTTGGCGACCACCCCTCCCGCCCAGTTGTTGGTATCACTCCAATTGCCGCTGGCGTCTTTGCTCCAGGTGCCGCTCTGGGCACGCCCCGCCGCCGCGCTTAAGAGCAATGCCGCTCCAGCTATTAGCCACAGCCGCGGCATAGCTGCGCACCGGCGAAACACTGAATTGTGCGGCGTAATATGATCTTAGCATGACGCACCACCCGGAGCCTGTCAACCCGCTTCGCGCCGAACCGCATTGTCCTTGCATGGCTGCCGCTGCCTGCTCACCCTGCTCCTCACACGCATCATGCCCACCACTGCCGCCGCCGCCCTCCTCACCGCCGCTCGCCGCCTCCGCGCTGACACGACCCGCCTCTCGTTTCAGCCACCCGTCTCCCACATCTACAACCCCCTCACCTATGCCTGGGCGCCTTACGAAGCATACCTTCGCAAGTTCGCCACCGCGCCTAAACGCGTCATCTTCCTCGGCATGAACCCTGGCCCCTTTGGCATGGTACAGACCGGCGTGCCCTTTGGCGAAGTCGCTGCCGTGCGCGACTGGCTCGGCATCAAAGGCCCCGTCGGCAAGCCCTCCCGACCCCATCCACGCCGCCCCGTCATCGGCTTTGCCTGTCCCCGCTCGGAAGTCAGCGGCCGACGTTTGTGGGGCCTTTTCGCCGCGCGCTTCGGCACGCCGCAACGCTTCTTCGCCGCCCACATCGTCATGAACTACTGTCCGCTCGCCTTCCTGGAACCGGGCGGCCGCAACCGCACCCCCAACAAGCTGCCCGCCTCAGAAAAGGCTGCTCTCTTTGCCGCCTGTGACCGCCACCTGCGGGCCGTCGTCGCCGCTCTGCAACCCGAATGGCTCATTGGCATCGGCGATTTCGCCGCCAAACGGGCGCAGCAAGTCCTCGGCAATACCTCAGTGAAACTCGGCCGCATCCTCCATCCCAGCCCCGCAAGCCCTGCTGCCAACCGTAACTGGAATGCCCTCGCCACACGCCAACTCGAAACGCTCGGCGCTTGGCGGTAGGCGTGACTCGCGGATCGCTGAAAGGGAAGAGAGCATCTCTCTCCGCCGTCAAACTCCAGCCAGGATGCGTGGTGGCCCCTAAAGGGAGATTCATCAGGGATTTCCGGGAAGCACCAACGGTGGTTTCCACCCACACCACCTGGATGATCGAGGCACAGGGAATTAAGGGTGACCATTGCTCTCCATCCATAACCGGATGGGCGCTCCCAACTTCCAACCCGCTTACTGTCCAAATTTTGGACAGTGGCGCTGCCTGCTTGCCTTCTCCAACCCACTCTGACCCCTGCACTTTTGGCTTGGCGATACGGTGACGGCACGGTGGAGCTACGGTGTGTATCCCATGGGGAGCGCTCCCCATGGGATACACACCGTAGCAGCACCGCACCAACAGGCCATCCACAAGCCAACTTCAGTGTGCGCGACCACCGTAGCTGCGGCGCCGCCTACCCGGCTGGGGTGTTGGAGCTGAAAAGGAGAGTCTGAGACCACGAATCGCCATCGGAATTCCCCGGAAACCCGCGAGAAACCTAAAGGAACACCTATCGGTCGGTCTTCAGTCGCTTACGGGCCAAAGGGCCACACCAGCGGTGTGAGCAACGACGCGATGAGCCAGGTCAGCAAGGCCAGCACACCGCCGACCTGCATGTAGTGCTTGAACCGGTACCGGCCAGGCCCCATCACGAGGATCGTGCTTTCATGCGCAAAGGGGGTGCAGAACGCCGCGGAGACACAGATGGCCAGGCCCACCATGAAGGGCTTGGGATCAGCGCCGGTTTCCCGGGCCAATTGGAAGGCCACCGGAGCAAGGATGATCGCCGCTGCAGCATTCTCGATCACTTGCGTCAGCATCAAGGCGAACAGCAGCAGCGCCGCCAACACCGCCAGGGGGCCGAATCCCTCCAGCGCCACTACGGCCCCGCGCGCCAAGGCTTCTGCCGCGCCCGTCTTCTCCAGTGCCAGCCCGAAGGGAATCATGCCCGCGACTGTCACCACGGCCTGCCAGTCCACGGCTTGATAGGCGTCTTTTACTTTCACGTAACGGAGCAGCAGCACCAGCAAGGCCACCAACGGAATCGAAATGACCGGCGTTAAGACATTGGTCACGGCCGCGACCACCACCCCAAGCATCAGCAGCATGGTGGCAACGGCCTTCTTCTTGCCCAGCGCCGGGAAGTGCCGATGGCCCACCAGGAACAAATTCGGGTTTCGCTCCAGTTTTCCAAGCCCTGACACGTGTCCAAGAAGCAGCAGGGAATCACCGTACCGCAGTGGGGTGGCCATGGGACGCTCACGAACCGTTTTGCCGTGGCGCGAAATGCCCATCACCGTGAACCCGTAATCGTGGCTGAAATCCACCTGCTCCAAGGTGTTGCCCAGGTAATCCGAGTTGGGGGAAAGCAGGGCCTCGACCGTCAGGAGGTCCACACTGCGGAGGGCCTGGTCGTCCATCTTCACCTCCTCCTTCAATTGGAAATCGGGTGACTTGAGCAAGTCGCCGATGGTCGGGACAGACCCTTGCATGACCAGGATGTCGCCCGACTGGAGCTTGAGCCAGTTCGTGGCCGGAATGCGCTCGTTGCCGCGGATCAACTCCACGACCGTCAGGTCGCTGCGCTGCCACCAGCCCAATTGGTCCAGGGACTTCCCGACCGTCGCCGAGTGGGGCGTCACGAGCACCTCGGTCAAGTACTCACGGCCCAACGTATCCTCCGCGGATTCTGCCTCGGCGGCCTTTGGCAGGAATCTGCGGCCAAAAAGCAGGAAAGACACGAAGGCCGCGCCGAAGACCGCCGCGGCGATGGGACTGAAATCGAAGAACCCAATGCCCGAATCGGTGCGCTGACGCAGGTAATCGCTGAGGATGATATTGCTGCGGGTGCCAATCAGCGTCCATTGTCCGCCAAGCAGCGAACCATAAGCCACGCAGAGAAGGTACCGGGAGGGTGAGAGGTTGCGCTCCTTGCAGATCGCCAGGACAATGGGCAGGAAGATCAGCACGACAGTAGTGTCGTTGACAAACATCGAGAAGATCGTGGTCACGAGCAATACTGCCGCCTGCAGGAAAATCTCACTGCCGGCGCAGGCTCGAAAGAGCTTCCCCCCCAACCGTTCGGCCGCGCCGGTGCGCACCATGGCCGCACCCAATACGAACATGGACGTGACCATGACAACCGCCGGGCTTCCAAAGCCGGAGAATCCCTCCTGATAGGTCAGTATGCCTCTCCAGTGCCCATTGGGGTGTGGCCAGGGCAAGATCAACGCGAGCATAACGAGCAGCGCGGTGACATCCGTTCGCTGCTTCTGGGTCCAGAACAAGTAAAGCGCCACGGCCAGGATTATGCCCAAAACCAGGTACTCGACGTTCATGTTTGGCAATCTAATCGTTGGTTCTAAAGTTACCCAGCCCACTGAGGTTTCCGCCAAGCGCCTGATGCCTCACCCGGGGACCAATCACAGAGAACCAGGACAATCGGAACCAGGCCGCCCGAACCCGGCATTCCCCGGCATGCTGCGGCGGTTTGAGTCGGAGCAGAGCCTGTCTTGCGGGCCCTCGAGCTAGTGCGTTTCCTCTACGGTCGAGCCGTCCTCAGCAATCAGCAGCTTCGGATTGTGCGCCTCGTCCTTGAAAGTGACAACATACACCGTCCGCCCGCCCCATGACTCCTTGTTGATATAAGCCACATCAACCCCATGCGAGCGTTCCTTGATTGCCTTGCTAACCGGCGACGGCACCTCATCCGGCTTAACCCGCACACCCTGCGCTGCGTTGAGCGCCATGGTCAGGTCGGGATTAAGCACACTGCCATCCGGCGCCACATACAGCGGCGGGAAGACGTCGCTCTCGCGAAAGAACACCTTGTACACGACACGTCCCGAACTGGTATCCCGCACCGCATCCACCACCTCTGCCGGCCCGGCTTCCGCCAGCACCGTCCGCTGCACCGGTGGCGGCAGCGCGCCGAACTTCGCCCCCGGCGAAGTCAGCGGCTTGTTGTAAACCGTATGGTATGCCGCGATTTGCGACTCGTCCTGCGTGGCGCAGCCCGCCGCCAGCAACGTCGCCATCACCGCTCCAAAGACTTGCGCTCTCATAAACGTCAACAAACTTACCTGCTTAGTCACGGATAGCAAGTTTCCACGCCGCAGCTTCCATGCCGTACCAGCGCCTCTAAGCCAGGGCGTAAGGGAAGATATCGGCCGGATCAAAGCGAACCTGCCCGAACTCAATCGCCTCTCCCGGCTCAACTGTCTGCAATGCATGGGCAATGCCAGTCTTTACGAGCAACAGGTCTCCCGTTTCCATTGGCACCGAAGCGCGTGCTTTAGTCTGAATGTCCTCCACGACTACGGACAACTTGCCCCTCAGCATGTAGATCCGTTCCTGTTTCACTTTGTGGTAATGGTTCCCGCGAACACAGCCGGCCCGAGCCTCGATGACCGCCATGTAGCGAATTCCTTCTTCGGCGTCGTGGATCTGCGCCAGTTCTCCCTGCGCCAGCAACAGCCGCTTGAGCGCTGGGGCGTCCGGCCCGGGGCGTCCAGTAATGACCGGCAGTGACCATTTCACGACTTGTCCTGCGAGATATTCAGATTCAGCCATAAGAGTCCTTGCGCACAATTCGAGTCATAGCACAGGACGACGGAGTGCCGCAAGCCCCGAGGCGCACAACGACAGCCGCGAATCGTCCGTTCAGATGGCATTCGCACGCCAGGAGACATTGACTTAGCTCCGCCGGCTGATCACGCTGGGGACATGAACGACAAAAAGAGCCCTTTGGGCGATGCGTGCCTGGTGTTGATCCCCAATAGCCAGCACAGGCTGGTTCCCGTGCTGACGCTCGTGATGCTGGCCCTGGGCGTGGCGATGGCGCAAGCCGACTGGCCGGAATTCCGCGGGCCGTGGGGCAATGGCCACGCGTCGGCCCCGGGCGACAACCAGAGCCACGGCCTGCCTCTAAGCTGGAGCGAGACCAACAACATCAAATGGAAGACGGAGATTCCCCACCGCGGCTGGTCCACACCGGTGGTACTGGGAGGCCAGGTTTGGATTACCACAGCGACCGTCGAAGGCCATGATTTCTTTGCCATCGGCCTGGACGCCAATACCGGTCGCATTCTCTTCAATGAAAAGGTCTTCCACAGCGACGATCCCGAACCGCTCGGCAACGGCGCCTCCATGAACTGCTACGCGACCCCTTCGCCGGTAATCGAACCGGGGCGGGTCTATGTTCACTTCGGCAGCTTCGGCACCGCTTGCCTCGACACCCGCACCGGCAAGACCCTCTGGAAACGTGAGGACCTGCCCTGCCGCCATTACCGCGGCCCTTCCTCCTCCCCCATTGCCTTCCAGGATCTGCTGATACTCACCTTCGACGGCGCCAACCTGCAATACCATGTCGCTCTCAACAAGGAAACCGGCAAGACTGTCTGGAAGACGGACCGTTCCGCCGCTTGGAATGACGAGAACGTGCCCGGCCAGATGGCCCGCGAAGGCGATCACCGCAAAGCACATGGCACCCCTTTGATCGTCACCGATGCCGGCAGACCCCTCATGCTTAGTGCCGGCGCCAAGGCAGCCTACGGCTACGACCCGCGGACCGGTCGGGAACTGTGGAAGGTTTGCTATAACGATTACTCCACCGCCCCCCGCCCGCTCTTCGACGGTGGAATGGCGTATTTTGTCACTGGCCTATCTACGAAGGAACTATGGGCCGTCAAAACCGATGGCCAGGGCGATGTGACTGACACCGGCGTAGCCTGGAAGTTCAAGACGCACGTCGGCATCTACGCCTCGCCGCTGCTGGTGGACGGCCTGATCTACACCGCCGCCGCGGAGAACTACGTGACCTGTCTCGAAGCAGCTACCGGACAACTCGTGTGGACTGGGAGGATCAACGGTAAACACGCAGCCTCGCCGGTTTACGCCGATGGCCGGCTCTATTTCTTCAGTCAGCAGGGCACGACCACCGTGCTCCGCCCTGGCCGCACCTTCGAGGTCCTGGCAACCAGCACCCTCGCGGACGGCTTCATGGCTTCGCCCGCTGTATCCGGCAAGGCGTTCTTCCTCAGGACCAAGACGCACCTCTACCGTGTTGAGTCCCCAGCGTCCGCTAAGAGCACCGCAGAGTTTCGGTAGGCAACCGAAGTCCATCACCAACCACTTCTGTCTCGTTGCCGACCTGTATGCCCAGTTGGAATACGGACGGAACAAGATCGGTTTTGATTACAACTGGGGAAGACGATCTGCGGACAAGACCCGAGCAAGCCCTACGCTTGCCACGGCTCGCGCCGAGCGCGTGAGAGCAGGCGATTTGCCTCCTCATCGCCAATGAACACTTCCTTGGCCGGATCCCACCGCAAGCCGCGTCCGAGTTGGTAGGCCATGGCCACCACGTGCCCGAGGGAAGCCGAGCGGTGGCCGATCTCCTCATGTGCACTCGGCTGCCCGCACGAACGAATACACTCGAACCAATTCGCGTGATGATTGTTGGCACCGATGTTCACCTGGCGCGTGCACAAGCGCATCTCGCGCAGAATTTCTTCCGGGCCGCCCTCCACCGGACCGCCGCCGGACATCGAGGTCAGCCAACCGCGTTCGCCGACAAACAACCCGCCAAACAGCCCTTCCAGCCGCGCTTGGTCCGGGACCGCCTTGTAGAGTTCCTTCACCTGCCCCCAATGCTCCACGTGATGCAGCAACACGCCGTTGGCGTAGCGGCAGGTCAGAGTTGGAAACTGCCCGCTTCCGGGATGAATGATCTCCACCGGACCGCTGGTCTCCATGCCAATGGCGTATTGAATCACATCCGCCGCGTGCGAGTGGTAGTTGGTAACCGCGCCCGCGCCAAAGGCGTTGCAGAACGTCCAAGGCACCACGCCGGGAATCGGGTTGCGGTGGTAGGCCGAGTTGTAAGGACGCCACGAAGCGGGGCCAACCCAAAGGTCCCAATCCAATCCCTCCGGAGTCGTCTCCGCCGGCAGTGCCGGATCGAGCGGCACGTAGGAGTTGCCCATTTTCGGAACCGACATCTTCATCCAGATGGTAAAGACCGATTTCACCTTGCCCACCCCCCCGTCGCGCACAAATTGGCACACCTGCCGGATGGTAGGAATCGAGCGATACTGTGTCCCCGTCTGGAAGACGCGCGCGTAGCGGCGGACGGTCTCCACCATCTCACGACCTTCGCGAATGGTGAGCGACACCGGCTTCTCGCAATAGACATGCTTGCCCGCCTGCGCGGCGTGAATTGCCTGCAAAGCGTGCCAGTGATCCGGCGTAACGATGACCGCGGCATCAATCTCAGACTGCGCCAGCAGTTGCCGGTAATCGCTGATGCCCGAGCAGCCTCGAAACGTCCCCGCACTGCGCTGCGCCGCGCAAATTTCGTTCACGTGATGCACGCCGTAATCGCGCCGCTGTCGGTCGGGATCGCATACGGCGACCAACTGCGCCTGCCTGCCTCCCGCCAGAATGCGCAGATGCCCGTTCCCCATCGCGCCCAGACCGATCAGCCCGACATTGATGCGCTCGCTGGGCGCCACCCTGCCATTTCGACCGTAAACCGATGCCGGGACGATGCAGGGCAACCCCACCAGCGAAGCGGCGGCACTGAGCTTGAGGAAGGTGCGGCGCGTCAGGGTCACTCTCGAATGCCGATGCATCTGGTGATTACCCTCCAGTCGCGATGTCAAGGCTCGCCTGGTTGAAAAACTCGATGCACTTGGCGATATCAGGCATGGATTCCAGCCAGTTGTGAGAGTACTCCAACCCGAACATCGTAGGCCGGATGTTCAGGCGGTGAAGCTCCTTTAAAAAGGCCGCGGTTTCTCCAATACCGGTGCCCCAAGGCACGTCGTGGCCCTCCGGGCCGCGCGCGTGGAGATCGTGCACCTGTACCGTGATCAACCGGTCCTTCAACTGCCGCGCTGCCTGAATCGGATCAACGCCACCGCGCATCCAGTAGCCAAGGTCCGCGCAGGCTCCGAGGCGCTTGCTGCGCCCCTCGCACACCTTCAGGATGCCGGCCGGGTTCCAGTAAAACGGCGAGGCCTTCGCGTCGTGATTGTGCAGCGCAACGTTGATGTCGTAGGCGTCGCAGAACTTCTCGATCGTCCCGAGCGCCTCAGGTTTGGGCTCGGACATGAACGTCTCGATACCGATCTTGCGCCCGAACTCGAACACCCTCCGGCACCCGGCTTCGTCCCCTGGGATGTCCTGGATGTAATAAGTGAGCAAACGCACGCCCGCGGCATCCAGCTTGAACCGGATTTGGCGCAACTCGTCATCGGATAGCCCAGGCTCCAGGTTCTTTGGAATGCTGTTGCTGACCTTCTGGAAGCTTAGCCCGCCCATGAACGGCAGGCCCAGCGCGGACGTCTTCTCGATCGCCTCAAACAAAGAGAACTTGTGGAAGGTGTAAGCCTCGATACCGAGTCGCCAGCCAATTCTCTCCTGCGCTCGAATCGCCGGCGTCAGCATGGCGCTCGGGATGGTTGGCGCCGCGAGATCTCCCAGGATAAACTGAGCCGCCGCCAGGTAAAACGAGAGCAGCTTCGGGTCGCGAAACACCTGCGGGTTGTGCGCAATGGTGCAGTAGAACGTCCGGCCCCGGCCATAGTTGCGCGCCCAGGCCAGCGCAAAGTCGTTATCCGCCCGCTCCGGCCTGGTAAACCGCGGATCTTGATTGAAGTCAGTCTTGTCCGTGTCAATGCTCAGCAGCACGCGAAGGCGCTTCCGGGAATACGGCTCGTGCACCCGGAAGAACTCGTCCCGGTAATCGAAACCCCGGCCGCCGAAGGCCTGGTTGATCGGGTGCCCGGGGTCGTCGAGCTTGATGAACACATGCTCGTTGTTCGCGCGGTGGTTCGCCCCCCGCGCGCCGATCATCAGCCCGAACTCCGGCCAATCCTCCACCGCACCCGGCCACTGGGTAAACGCCACCGAGGTTCCGTGCACTCCCATCATCCCGCCGCCGCCATAAACAAAATCCGCCAGGCTCTGCCGCAATGCCGCGTCGGTAAAGAGGTTGCCGACGCAGTTGTTGAAAAACACGCCGTCAAACTGCCGCAGGCTCTCGGGCCGAAACACCTCCTGGTCCCGGCTCACGACCGTGTCGAACGCCCCCGTCCTGCGCCCCATCAACTCGAACGCGAGATTGGCCGTAGGAATAGAACTGTGTCCGCCGTAATTAACATTACCATCGAAAATCAACAGCTTGCGAGGCTTCCGGGGCGCCGCCGAAGCGCGCGCGGGGATTGCCGCCTCCACCAATTCGCGCTCGGTCTTCACCGCCCCGCTCGGGGCCGCACGGACAACCGCCGGGGCGCAGGTGAGCGCGAGCGCGCCGGCACCGGCACGCGAAAGGAAGGCGCGCCGCGTCACCCGAAGCACGGGCTCAGCGGGGACCGGATCACGAGGCTTGCGGTCAATGTGCATCTTACGGCAGCGCTGCGGAGATTGTGCGCATTACCACTTGAGGGTCAAGGACAACTGTCCAGGACAACTGTCCTGGAGAACTTCATCGCTTCTCTTGGCGATAAGCAGCCGCGGCGAAAATGCTTGCGCCTGTCCGTCATTCATGCGAAATAAAGCCGCGTGCTGACTCAGCACAGCGCACTGCAAGAGTGCCGGGTGCCTCGGTAGCTCAATTGGTAGAGCAGTTGACTCTTAATTGCATCATGGGCTTTTCCCGCAGTTTTCCAAATGTGGACACCCTTGGACGGTCTTTGCCTTGCCTGTGATTCTTAACGGCGAGCCTTGGACATGGCGGGACACGTTTGGGCGGGTTTCCCTGCCTCTAGTATCAAACGGCAGTATCAAATGACCTACCGCCAATCAAAACCGCCTATACCGCACTCCTGCGTGATTGCTGCCCACAAATCCAGACAATCAAACCTCCCGCCCTGGGCGAGGTGGTTTTCCTCTCCGTTTGGACGGGAGACGCTTAGGGAAGTGCGTTTTCGGTATTTCTGGCCCAAGAAGTTCATGCACTTCAATTCCGTATGCCGTTGCCAACCGCTCCAAACTGGACAGGCGCAAATCACACTTTCGGCCAATTTCGATAAGCTGGTAGAACTTGTAAGAAAAACCAGAAAGCTCGGAAAACTGCTCTTGTGTAATCCCGTGCAGTTTCCTCAGCTCGCGCAATCTCGAAATCAGCCGTTTGCGGATGCAGTCTGGCACCTTGCCAGCATGTCATTGCCCGATTAGCCAAAACACCCACCTCTCGTAAGTGTTTTTCGTTTGCAGGGTGTGCGGAATCCTGCTTAAATCGCGTCAATGGGAATAATTGATTCAAGACGATAACGGAGAACTATTTATGAAACAAATCACTCATTTTTATGGTCTATTAGCAGCGGCCTTGGCAGTTGTGGCGGTGAACGCTGTTTTGCCACAGGCCAAAGCGTATGATTTCCAATACGGTTTTGTGGATGTCTATTCGCCAAACGCTTTGGACTACGTTGTGGGGCAGGTCAATATTCAACGGCGTTCCGAAATGCCCGACCCGCAAAATGGCATTTCGTATTGGCATCCCATCGCCAACGGAACAGAAGCGAGACTGACGTTACAGTTCACGTTCCCACGGCCCACAACGGAGATTTCTTTGCATTCAGGTATTGGGGCATGGAATTTCGGTGGAGGGAACTTTGGGAGTGGCTCTCTGTGGGCTTCCAAGAATGGAAGTGATTGGATTCTTCTTCTGGATGGCCCAACTCCGCCTGGCATTGATGCAGGTTATCATTATGACCAAAACCTTCCTGACTCGCTGATAGGCGAATCAGAAATTTGGATTCAAGCACGGCTGAATACCTCTGGCTGGAACATCATGGCACAATTTGCTCGGCAAGACACCAGATACTACAATTACAATGTTTTCGAGCTTGACGCAAATCTTGTCACTATTCCCGAACCATCGTCTGCTCTGCTTACACTTGGCGGTCTTGTTCTGCTTGTGCTGTGCCGATTAACCCCGAGGGGAATCAGAAGAAAGCCTTGAACCGCCCAGACTGCCATTGCGACAGCCGAGGGGTCATATGTCAAGAGACTCAGGGCTTTGGCAAGACATCAAAGAAAAGTGGAATAATCCCTCCAGCAAATCATCGAGTTGCTGTAGCGGATGCTTCTTGCTGTTTCTTGCTGCAATAGTCCTAGCTATTCTCGTTGCCATGTTTGGTGGGTGACAATGACGGCAAATATGCCTTCCAAACGGAGAGGGAGCATCACCCGCGCAACATATACGGGCGCACAAGAAACCACCTGCTAGTTGGATGAGTTACTGCATAGAAACGGCTGAATCAGACAAAGGCAAGGCAGACATCCTGCTTCGCAAATACCCCTCACAGGTTACCGAGTGGCCAAGCGAACCATCATTCGATGACACTGGAAGAACCGTGAACGTCTGTGTCGTTGATAATGGGCCTTTCGAGGCTGCGGCTATTGCCTACAGTGAGCGTGAAATGGCCGAATTCATGTGCGACCCGCATGACAGACGACCACGACGTTGGTTAAGAGTGGACCGTAACTTAGTTGTGAGTCTCAATCCAGATGTTGAGTCATTGCTGGTTAAAGTGGGCAAGAAAGACGAGATAGAGCCAATCACATCTGAGCGGCGGCTTGCTTAACTTCCATCAAATGGTGTTTGCCTCTGAATCAATCTTCCGATTTAGCCACTCCCTGTAATCCCTATCGGGGCAGTTCCTAACCCCCGTCTGCCCGTCCTTAAACTTACGCCAGCTTTCGCCCCTCGCCTCTACCGTGGTGCGAAGCTCCCGCAGCTTGGCCTTGCCGTAATACTGTGGCCCGTGCTTCGTCCAATCGTTGTAAAACTTCACGGGCCTGTAGTCGTCCAAGTGAGGAAAGCAGAACCGTATCGCCGCCCGAATCTCTCGGTTTGTCACTGGTGATGACTGTGCGGCCATGAGCTTCTTGTTGCGTTTCCCGTGCCAGAGAACCTGGCCCCGTTCCCTCTGAGTTGCCAGCGGGACAACCTCGCGGAGGATATACCGCAGAAGTGTCAATTCCTTTTTCCAAAGAGTGATTCTGTTCGCCTGTCGAACGACGGCCCCGCCAGTGAGCCTGTGCCAGTGCTTGAACACCGTAGCGCCGAAGTTTTTAATCAGGGCTTCGGGAGTCTCGGGCTGAGGCGGATAAAACAAAAAGACCACATGGAAGTGAATCCGCTTGTTGGCATGGCCCTGCTCGGTAAACAGGGACACCATGTAGAATTGCTTGTGCAACACGTCCAGAAGGCTCGCCAAGGCATTTTTCGCCGCAAGGCGGTCTGTCATGGCCCCTCTAAACGTAAGAACCTGGTGAAAGCAAAAAGGCGTGTCCCTTAGTTCAAGGAACTGCTTCACAAAACGCCTAACGCTTTCGAGCGAACATCGCATGTTCCTGTACAGCTAATAAGAATAAAGAACCTGTCCAAGCTGGAAATTGATGGTAGAGTTGAAGCCCCGCATCAAATGAGCGTGGAACGACGCTCGCTTGTGCGCCTTGCCACGATACCTTTTCCAAACGGTGCGTTTTTTGGGGGAGAAATAATTCTGACCCTGCCCTGGCCCTTCCTAAACGTCGCATCCCCAAATAAACCATAAATCAAGGGCCTCCTTGTGGACTTCCCAGACGCCCTTTCCAACTGCCTTTTCCAATTACCCCCCTACCCCCCATAAGTCCTATTTGTCACAGATAAAATAACTTTAATATATGGTGGGGCTTTCAGACGGCGGGGAGAGTCTCACAATTAACTTAGCAATCATTGCTAGTCTGACTAGCAGCATAGGAAAGGAAAGCTGTTGACAATACACCCAAAGGCGTTGCATGATGGCACTATGGGCAGCACTAATTCTCAACAGAAGGAAAAGCATGAGTCTTTGAATCTGTCTGGCAACTCACCTTATACAATAGACGAAGCAGCCAACGTGCTACGCATGAGCACAAAATCTGTGCGCCGTCAGATTGACAGAGGCAACCTGAGAAGGTGCAAGGCGTTTGGCCGTGTGCTGATTCCCCGCAAAGACGTTGACACGTTCATTGAAAAGTTTTCCTCCTTTGCTTGCTGACGCAGACAACAAAAGACCCGCCCTTGCGAGCGGGTCTAAGCTGTTAGCCGTAGGCTTAGGCGCTTTGAGGCTTGGAAAAGCTGACTTTGTGCGCCATTTCTGCGGAATGGTCATCCCGCAAGTGTCCATAGACCCGCATTGCCAGTGCCCCGCCGTCACGATGTCCTAACCATCTTGACACCGTTTGAATAGGCACGCCCGATTCAATGCAACGGGTTGCGAACAAGTGCCGTAAATCGTGATGCGTTAGACGCTTGATGCCCAACTCTTTTGCCGCCCGTGTCATCGCCCTTTCGCACTCGGCCACTTCCATCACTCGGTCGCTTGGCTTGCGCTCTGGCCGTTCGGTTTGAAGCCTTTCCAGCAGCGTCCGCATGTCATCAATCATCGGCACCCGCCGCACTTCACTGTTCTTTGTGCCTGTCATGGTGTCCCCTCGCACCGTGATGAATCCTTTGTCCAAGTCAACATCTGCCCATGTGATGTTTTCAGCCTCAGTCTTGCGGAAGCCCCCAAACGCAAGGAACTGAACCAAGGTTGCACACGGGCGAGAGAAACGATTGCGCCTGCCGCCGCCGTTGCCAACCGCTTCCACAAACTTTTGAAACTGCGCGAAACTCGGCAATTCAAGTTCTTTGGGCTTGACGGTGAGACGTTCAAGGGCCTTGGCGGGATTGTCGAGACGTGCGCCGAATTCAATCGCAATCTCACAAACATTCTTCAAGATTGCGGTTGTGTTGTTAAAGGCTGTCGGGCTTATGCCCCGCGCGAACCGTGAAGCCCATTTCAAACAATCGTGTTTCGATAGCTTGCGAATGTCCATCCCCTCCAATTCGGGCCATGACTTCAACATCGCCTTGATACGGTTTTCGTAATAGAGCTTTGTGTTTGGTTTCAAGGCTGCATCCCCCTGTATGCGCTCGCGAATGATCTTCAGAGTGCCCCCCACGGTCATCTTGCCTCGCGCAATCTCAGCCTGGTTCTCCGTCATCTGGCGCAAGCTCTTTTCAAGGTCCGCGAGCCTGAGCTTGGCCACGCTCAGGACATCTGTTTTCAAACTCTCGCGATAGAGCTTGCCTCCCGTTCGGATTCGTGCATAATACTTGCCTGACGGTAGGTAGCGGATTAGGTTCTCTCCTACCGTTAGCCAGTCTTTGGGCTGGCTCGTGTTGGCTTGGCTTTTGCCTGAGTCTAGGTTTTGGCTCGTTTTCATGCCAGTATCTAAACACAGTATCAAAAGCTTGTCAACACGGGATTTTAGGCTTCGTAAGTGCCTTAAACTACGATGGTTGCCTCGGTAGCTCAATTGGTAGAGCAGTTGACTCTTAATCAATTGGTTCTAGGTTCAAGTCCTAGCCGGGGTACCAATCCCAAACAACCCCACACGCCAGCTATTTACACCTATGCCCAAACCAGCTCTGCCCCGATGCGGATTGTGCTGTTGCCCCAGCACCACATTGGCTGCCTTATCACCGACGCAAGCGATGGAAACGGAAACTGGCAGGGCAACGGGCTTCGGGATCGAATTCAATCGTGCAATAACCACCATCCTTCAAAAGCTCGATTCCCGCCAGCGAGGGGCAGAGGCGTATGCGGAACGGGCGCCAACACGTCGCCTCATTCAATGCCTTGCTGAAGCGTTGGACAGAGTGCCCGAGAATGCGAATGGGCGGCATTCCCGCCAACAGACGGCTCTTCCATAGAACCAGGTTGGAATGCAGGTGCCCGACAATTGTCAGTTCGACTTGAGTTATCCGGTCCCGAACACTCTTCTCTCGCCAAAGAAATGGCAATGCAGTCGGATCATGGCCGAACAAAAGGACCCTTTGGCCGGGCGACAACGCGGCAAAAGCGTGGCTGATCTCCGCCAGGTGTTCAGCCCGCAGCCGATCCCATTCCGACCGCTCGGCCGGTAGAATATCCGCTGCAAAAGCCGGCAGAGCGACTAGCGAAGAAACAAATCCCATCAAGACATAGCGGCCGATTTCGACCCGCCAGAACGGAGGCAAGGCCAGCTCGTTCCGCGCACGCTGCCAACTGGCCAGCCGCATTCCCCCACCGCCCCCAAACATGCTGATCTTGCCCATCTCATGGTCGCCGTAGTTGATCCGCAAGCGGTCACCGAACCGCTGCCGCAGTTTGCCCAGGCACTCCCGCGCGCTGGCAAAAGCCGCGTCATCGCTCAGGCCGATGAAGGCGCAGTCGCAGGAGTAATCGCCATTGGCGATCACGTAGTCGAACGTGTCCCCACTCTCCAGAAAGCGGTCGAGCAGGTAATTCTTCCGCAACGGCTCCCGCAGCCAGATGAAACGCCGATAGGCTTTCCCTAAGGCGCGGGCCAGCGGATTGCTAAGTCCCCGGAACTCGTAATCCTTGCCGCGCGCCTGCTCGGCAGCGCTGGCGTAATGGACGTCGCTGAGGATGCCGAGGGTGCAGGTGCGCATGATGCCTATGTCGCGTAGCCCGTCCCGGCGTGGTCGATCAGGCTGAAACCGGTAACAGAACCCGAAAATCCGAGCCTTTGCTGGGCCGGCTCACCACGCGAATGTCTCCCCGATGCTCCCGGATGATGCGCCGGGTAATGGGCAACCCAAGCCCGGTGCCGCTTGGCTTGGAAGTGAAGAACGGCTCGAACACGCGCTCCAGGTGCTCCGGAGGAATCCCCAAACCGCTGTCTTGGATTGCCACCTGAACCTGCGTCCGGTCAGCCCTGCCCCCCGGTACAACAAGCTCGGTAGTGACCGAGAGCGTTCCATTCGGGCCCATGGCTTCTAGTGCGTTCAGAAACAAGTTCACAAATGCCTGCTGTAATTGACAATCATCGCCTTTCACGAGGTCGGGAACGGCCTGGAAGGAACGGCTTAGAAGGACCTGCTTGCCGTTCAATTGGGGTTGGACCAGACGCAACGAATGGTCGAGGACTTCGTGCAGGCGCACCTGCCTCAACGCCGGGCGGGCCGGCCCACCGAACTTCAGGATGCGGCTGACAATCTCATCAATTCGGCCTAGCTCGCGACGGACCACTCCAACCAACTCGGTGTCCTGATGCTTTTCCAGCAACAGATCAACAAAGGTCCTGCCGGCCACGAGCGCATTTCTAATTTCATGGGCCATCGAGGCGGCTAGTGTGCCAATGCTCGCCAAACGGTCGAGTTGTTCGAGGCGCTCATCCAGTTGACGCGTGGGAGTCAAATCGGTGAGGACCAGTATCACGCCTGATCCCTTCTTGCCGGGTTTGAGCAATGTTGCGCTGACATGCAGGGTGCGCGCCCCGCCTCCGCCGAGCTTCTGTTCGATCACTCGTTCAACGGAGGCACCCCCTGATACAAGGCTTTCACCGAGGATCGCTTGTACCCCTGCCGGCAAGGCGGCGAAAGCGGGGAGACTCGCTTCACCGCCGGCCAGATTCAATAGCTGCCTCGCCTGGCGGGTTAGGGACGTAATCTTCCTCTTGCCATCAACAACGACAACACCGCTGACCGGGCGCTCACGAAGCACCCTCCCGCATCCCAGGCTTTCCTGGGTAGTTTCCGTTCCAGACGGTTCCTTAGGCGGCGACCCGCCCGGCCCGTTCAGGGTCCCACTTGCGCGGCGATTTCTACCCGGGTAACTTTGCTTGCTAGATAGGCCGGTCATTCCAGTCATGTGTTCTCACGGAGCGCAGCAGGCTAGTCCCTTCCAATGCGCCCAACAACAGGAAAACTGCCGCAGGGAAAGGCCAGCACAGGAGTTCCGTTCCAAACAGACCATGGAGACAAATGTGAGAACTTTGCGGTCCTTCGCAATCCCCGGCCTCTCCAGAATGGACTCGGGCACAGGGGGGACACGCGCTGATATCCGGCGCTTAAGGGATACCCCCCCGCCGCGCCTATTCCTGACGCGGCGGAGAGCCGCGACGCTTACGGGGCGGGATTCACCGCTGCCGAGCGATAGAACCTCTGCGCAGTGTGGTTGGTCACTGTGATTGACCACAGCCCGCTCGGCGCCGGCGCGGTATTCGTGCTGTTCGCCAACACCTGCCAGCCGGACATGAGGCTCGTCACGTCGGGGCTACTGACCACGTAATACTTCGCCTGCGGGGTGCCGATGAAGTTCAGCGTGTAGCTGCCGTCTCCGTTGATCACCACGGAAACTATGACATTGGTCTGGCTGTAAACCACGGCGCTCTGCACCACTTGCTCCAAACTGTCGCTGCTGCCCAGGAATATTGCGTCCCCATAGTACTCCGCCGCAATCGTGTTGGTACCCACCGGCAACAAAGCTGTGCTGACACTTGCCACCCCGCTTACAAGGAGGTTGGTGCCGAGCGGCATGTTGTTGACACGAAAGACGATCTCCCCGGTCGGTGTCTCGGTCGCCGGCGGCACTGCACTCACCGTCGCCGTAAACGTCACGTTTGAGCCTGCGATGGAGGGATTCTCTGACGAAACCAGGGCCGTAGCCGAAGCGGGCGGAGTGGTGGCCGTCACCTCATAATCAAAGGTGCCATTCGCGACATCCGCACCGTTGTACCCCTTTACGTGCAGATACCAGGTGCCTGCCGAACTCGGCACGGTCACAACCGTTCCATTGGACCACTGTGTCTCAGTATCCGTCCAAGTGTGCGTCGGGGAGGTGTCCCAGGCATACCGATAGTACTGGACCTGGCCCGGACCGAAGCCGCCGACTGCCGCCCAAGTGACATTGCTGCCGACGGGCAGAGTAGCCTGGTCCGGAGCGACGCTGCCAATCTCCGGCCGGACAGACAGAGTCCAGACTACTGTCGGCGCCAGCGAGCTCGAGATGTTGTGCCAGACACCGCGTGCTTCGCTGCTGTTGTCGCGGGCCGCAAGAGTATAGGTGTAAGAGGTGTTGGCGACGAGGCCGGTGTCATTCGCCACCGTGCCAGTGCTCCAGCCGGAAACGATTTCGCCATCGCGGTACGCCACCACACCGACATCCCCAACGCGGTAGTAGTTCCCGGAAGTGCTGCTGGCCTCATCCGCGGCTTCAGTGGCGCCGGCGGCGATGCCGACTCCTTGATCGAGCGGAACGGTCCAAGCCAGGTTGACCTGGCTGGGGCTGACCGCGCCAGCACTGGAGAAAGCTGGGTTCAGTGGCGCTACGTTGTCCACATAGACATCCATATAGGTTCCCGCACCGCCGCCGTTCCAGTTCGCCCCCCCGGTCTGTCCATTGTTCTGGAACGAAGTGCGGCCGGACTTGCTCACCGCGAAGAAATGGAAACGCCGATGCCCCGTGACGCCGGTCTGGGTGTGCGTCCAACTGTTGCTGCCGGAAGTGACCATGGCGTAGTCGGTATCACCACTCAAGCCATAGCCCCATTCGTAGTGCATCACCCGCCAGAATGGGACCGGGCCGTTGCCTTCGGCTGAGCCACTGGCGCTCACCGTGGTGTCTTTGCCGTAGAAGTTGGCGTTCGGCGTCGGATTGTCACCGCCACAGAAGTTGGTGACATACACGAACGGATACCAGGCATCCTGCTCATAACCGACGCCGTAGCTGTAGTAGCCGCCCAGGTCGAAGACGTTGACCGAAGACTCGTTGAGGTTAACGTTGCCGCCGTTGCGCAAACTCATCGTGCCCTGGAAGCCGCCGGTGAAGTTGTGAACCTTGAAGAGCACCCGGCTCCAGCCCACAGGCAGCGTCACCGCGCTGGTGACGTCCTGATCGCGCGTGAGGCCCCGCGCGGCGTTGTTGTCGTTAATCAGGCTGCCGTTAATCCAGACACGACTGCCGTCATCCGTGCCGATGGCAACCTTTGGCGCGGCGCCGGCGGGGGAGAAGACCCACGCAAAGCCATAGGAGTCCATGTTGTCGCCGTTGCCATAGGCACTGGCGTTGCCCTTGAAGTCCAGCGTGTTGGCATTGTTGCAGTCGCCGGTGGTAACGCGGCCAGGCGTTTTGCCGCTCAGCCCCAGGCCGGCCGCGATCACGTTGCCGTGGCTGGTGTCAATGGCCGGATAGAGGTAAAGGCCGGTCTCACCCCAGGCAAACGACCGGCCGGAGGTGTCGCTGACGCTGGTGGAAGCGTACCCGCCCAGGCAGGTCCAATCGTTGACGTAATGCCAGCGCGAGCCGTACATGTGGATTTGGGCGACCCCCGTCATCCTGACGTTGCACGTGGTATTGCATCCGCCGGAGGGGGCGCCTTCGCTCTCATCGGAGCTAACGTAGCAACCATTCCAGTTGGAGAGGTTGTCCGTGACCTGGTCCAAAGGCGTCATCCAGTCGCCGTAGAGACACTCGTTGATGGTGCTGAATTGGCCGCTGTAGGACCCGGCCACATTGCGGTAACGAACGTATATCTGGCTCGTGGCCTTGCTGCACGGCACCTGGAAATCCATGTGGACCCACCCCCGGCCGCTCCACGTGAACCCCGGGTTCCAAGTCGCCAGGCCGTTGCGGGTGTTGCAGTTGGTGGTAGTGCGGTCAACGATGTACCAAACCTCATAGCCGCAATTGCTGCTGTAGCCGGGAAAGTTCTGGGTCGGATTGCCTTGCCAATCCGCCGTGTAAGAGCCGATGGCGATCCCGGGGATGCCGACCGTCAGCACCGACTCGGCGCTGAGGACCGAGCCATTGGTGTTGCTGACCAGCACCGTGTAAGTGCCGGCGTTGGTTTGCTGAACATTGCTGATGGTTAGTGTGGTGGTGGTGGCACCGGAGACGTTGCCGCCATTGTTGAGGTCCGCCGCATTCTTGCGCCACTGGTAGCTGAGCGGCTGGCTGCCCGCGGCCGCGACGGTGAAGTTGACCGTGCCGCCGGGAGCCACGGTTTGGCTCAACGGCTGGGTGGTAATGCTCGGCCCTCCACTGGCATTCGTCACAACGACGCTGGTCGTCAAAGTCGCCCCGAACCACGCCACGCCTTCCCGCAACATCCGCCAGTCGGTCGTGTAGGTGCCGGGCGTTTCCGGAGCGGTGAAAGTCAGGGTAAACGTCTTCGTCGCGCCCGGATCCACTTCGCCGCCCACATTGTAGCGCGTCGTCGCCGTGAACGGATCGGAGTCGCCGACCGCGCCGAGCTTGAAGCTCCGGGCGTCATTCCACAACACCCCGCGGTTGCGGAAGGTGATGTGCACCGTGGTCGCCGCGCCGGCCATCATGCTTGCCGGAATGTCATGACTGACAAACTCGTCTGAATAGTAGTCCCACGTTGGAGTCACCCCGAAGTAGTCACAAATGCCTTTATACGTGGCCCACATGGTGGTCGAGCGGAAGAAGTTGTCCTGCAGATAGAGCCCGTCGCGATCACAGCTATCGTGAAAGGCCAGCTCGATCAGAACCGCGGCGCGCTCGGGAATGCGCGTCTCGGCCTGGCCCCCATCCGCGTTCAACGCCCCCCGATCCCTCCAGGTCGTGTCCCCATACTTGTTGCGAATCGAGTCCACGATTGCATTATTGATATCGGTGGCAAGCGTCTGGCTGATGGCCCCCCAGGGTGCGTGCACGGTACCGGCATCGTAATAAGTGCAGGTTCCGTTCGGACAGGAGGAGCCGACGCAATCCCCCGTGTAGCCGTTGCTGTGTAATGAAACGTAAATATCGGTGTCATCGTAGTTTGAGGCCAGTCCCCGCGAGCGCAGCGAATCGTCCGATTCACTTGCGCCTGATCCCAAAGTGCAGCCCGTAAGGCTGCCATACACAGAACAGGGATAACCATTCAACTGGAGCCAATAGCCGGCGGAGATGCGCCACCAGGGCTCCCCGCTGCCTGTGTGCATGCCGTAGTTCTTGTCGAGACACCGATACACCTTCGTCACCGCGCCGTCTTGCGTTAAGTACTGATTCAGGTATATCATCCCTTCCAGGTTGTGATCGTCTTCGCAATTCAGCGGAGCGCAGTAAACCGGGCGTTCAAAAAGATAGCTGCTGCCCGACCATCGCTTCCCATGCCCTGGCGAGAGGCTGATGGATCTGCCCGTCAAAGCGCTGCCACTGGCGAAGACCGGTCCGGCATCTGCCGGTGAGGTTTTCCGGGGAGCTATCGTGGGGGTGGCGGGCAGGTAATCACTCAACACTCGCCCGTCGCTTTGCATGCGCACGGTCCCCTCAATCCCGAATTGCATCAGTGTTGCGCGCACCTGGCCGAAAATCATCTCGAGCCGCGCGTCATCCAGTCCGGCGGCGAGGATGTTGGTGGAGAATTCGACCGTAGCGCCAACCTCGCTTAGTGAAAACTTCTCGACGCTCGTGCCAGCCGGGACGGCGGAAAGCAAACCTGGCGGCGGTGTCGCCAGCGCCTCGAGCGCCGACGCCGGGTCAGTCACTTCGGGCCGTGTCAGACCAAACAGGCCGCCCTGCTCGTTGACATAGACCACCACGGCGGCGGAGCACGCGAAGCCGTGCGCCAGCACCAGGCAGCAGAAGGTTGCGAGAGCCCGCACAATGCGGTTGGAATAGATCGGATTGTCTTGGGATTTGTTCATAGACTTGAACTCAACAGGTTGGCTGTACGCTGGATTTCAGCGACAATCGCCCGCGTGCAGTCGAACGCCCCGATTTGAGGCGCAACGCCTGCAATGCGATCGCAGTTACCGAACACCAGTATTAAGACTACGTGTCTTACCGATTATGGGCAAGGACTGACTGCCGCGGACCGATAGAATCGCTGAGGCTCTGTATTGCTGACCGTTACTGACCACAGACCGTTGGTGTCAGCAACAGTATTGGTGCTGCCGGACAAGGGTGCCCAACCAGCGGCTTGCGTTAAGTCCGAGCCGGCCACCACGTAGTACTGCGCCAGCGGTGTGCCCTGAAAGTTAATCGTAAATGTGCCGTCCGGATTGTCGGTAATGCTCACAACCACGTTAGTCTGGCTGCACGGCGCCAGATTCTGGATCGCCTGCTCCAAACTGTCGCTGCTGCCCAGGTAATTGCCTTGAGCCGCATATTGCACCGCCACGATGTTGGTGCCAAGTGGCAGTGCCGTTGTGCTCGCCGCTGCCACTCCGCCGGCCAGCGCATTCGTGCTAAATGGCACATCGCTCGCAAGAAAAACTACGTCGCCCTCAGGGGTACCCACATCGGAGGCTACGGTAGCGGTAAATGTCACGTTCGACCCCGGCTCTGATGGGTTCTCCGAGGAAACGAGGGTAGTCGTCGTGGCAGCCCCGGTGATATCCGCCGTCGCGGTTGGGGCCGTCAAAGCGTAGTTGCCCGCATTTGCGCCGGCAAGTTCCAGCCCCGAGATGGTTACGGTCTTGCCCGTGCCGACATTCGCATCTTCAAAGGCACCCGTTGCGCTGGTCGTGTCCAGGCTCACCTCGTCCCCGCTCACAACACCAGCCAGCACCGCGCTGTCCAGAATAAGCGTGGCACTCGTCGTGCCGTCATACGCCTTGTTCTGAGCTTCGATCCCCGCCACGGTCAGCGCCTTTTGAGCCACCGTCAGCGGGTAGTCATAAGTGCCGTTCCCGACCCCGGCGCCGTTGTAGCCCTTAACGTGCAAGTACCAGGTGCCAACGGCAGTTGGAACCGTCGCCAGTGTGCCGTTCGACCATTGCGCTTCGTTTTCAGTCCAAGTGTGCGTGGGGGACTGGTCAAAGGCATAGCGGTAGGACTGCACCGCGCCTGCGCCAAACCCACCTACCGCCGTCCAGATGTTCGTGCCGCCGTAAACCGGTGCCGGTTCGTCCGCAGTCACGCTGCCCGAAGAGGGCGCCACCGACAGCGTCCACTGGCTCTGAGGCAGGGAAGCGGCCGCGTTAGGAGTTGGCACCGCCTGGTCACTTACAGTCACCGCAAGCCCCGTGTACTCCGTGTTCGGCACCAAGCCGGTCCACAAGTGAGTCGTGCCTTTCGGCCCACTTTCGCTGGCGCCGGTACGGCTGTAGTTGTAGCCCGTGGAGGCGTTGATCCCAGAATGCGCATCTGTGCCCGCACCCGTCACCTCTATAGTATCCGTCGTGATCGTGCCGAATCCCAGACTCACCCCCGCAGGCGCGCTGCCATCGTACATAAAGGTGAAGGCTGCGGTGCCGGAATCGTTCAGCGCGTAGTCAACCGTGCCCACTTTAAAGTAATACTTTCCGTCGGCCTGGGTACCCGGGGCATAGCTCGAGCCCGTCTGAAAGGCATTGGGGCTGCCATTCACGTCGGTGCCAAAGTAGAACTTCTGCCCGCGCACGCCCGATACTCCCTCCCCGGCTCCCTGGGAGTCGGCGCCAGAAGTCCAGGTGAAGGCGGGGGCAGCCACGGCGTTTTGCCAAATGCCGCCGGTCACACCGGCGACCGTCAAATCCGTGGGCGTGCCAGGCGCGGTGCTGTCGGTCGTGTAGAAGGACAAATGCGCCCTGTCCGTCAGAGCGGTGCGGTTGGCGTTTGCAAATCGCGCATACACACCGTGGCCCGTGCCTCCATTCTCCACCTTCACCAGCAGCCTGTTCCAGCCGTTGCTGATGGTGAGCGGGCCCCAGAAATCTGCGTCCGCTGAGACCCCGCGGCTGACTACATCGCTGCCGACGTCTGCGCCGTTCCACCAGACCTTGCAGCCATCATCCGATCCGATGCCGAGATAAGCGCCCGTGATATCCGAGCCTTTGCTGTTACGCACATACACAAAGCAATATGTAACCGCGTTCTCGTGCACTGCGTTGTAGAAGTGGGACGAGTTCAGGTTCACGAGGTCGTTGGTATAAGTGGCCTCCGCCCACTGGCGCAGGCCGTAGGAATTGCCGTAGCTCGTGGCACCCACCTTCGGCGCGACGTTGGCTTCCGTCACCGGCACCCCGCCATACGTGCCGGCGACCTGGTCAGTGTCTATCCGCAGTTGGCGGTCAGCCGTGGCGCCCTGGTCAAACCAACCCAGGTAGGCCCAGTTACGAATGACGCCATTGGCCGTGCCCGCGGGGGCCAGGTAATTGATCTTAAAGGTGGCCCACTGTTCCGGGTTCCCAGCCTGCTCGTTCTTGCTGGAGATGCCCTTCCGGTGCGTGGCTGGGTTTGCGGTATCCCCTTCTTGCGGCGACGTCAGGATGACACCGTACGACGGATTGCCTCCCGGGAACAGCGACTGGGCGAACGCGAGCGTGAAAGTTGTGTCACAGTTTCCATACAGCAACTGCTCGGCCCCTAGCTGGTTACCCAGGGTTCCGCCTGCCGTGGTCCAGTTGTTCACGCCGTCTCTCTTTGTCCAGATCGCGGCACTGGTCCAGTCCTGGGCGAGTGCGTAGAGCCGGGCATAAGTCTGGTACTTGGTCATCGTGGTTCCGCACGAATAGGTGGCCGTTGGCGTGTGATAGAACGTGAACGTGCAGTTATCCCCACTGGCGGCGAGGCTGCTGTCCGGCGCGGTCGTCGTATCAAAATCCCACAGGCAGCGTGATTTATCGTCGGTGGGGGTAGTGGTATATTGTGCCAGCCGAAGGACACTGGAATACCCGGTGTCCACACCTGTGCCCCCACGGATGTCCCGCTCGACGGAAGCGTTGAAAGGTCCCCAACTCGCCGGATTGCCAAGCTGGACCGTCAGCACCGCCCCGGCGCTAAGTGTCGAGCCGTTAGGATTACTCACCAACACGGTGTAGGTGCCGGCGTTGGCCGCCTGGGCATTCGTGATGGTCAACGTCGTCGCCGTAACGCCCCAGACACTCCCGCCGTCGCTCAGGTTCGAGCCGTTCCGGCGCCACTGGTAGGTCAGCGGTGCATCGCCTGTGGCCGCGACACTGAAACTGGCCGCGTCACTCACCATGACCGTCTGGCTCACGGGCTGAGTGGTAATGACCGGCGTGCCGGGAGAGCTGACTGTCACCTGCTCGCTGTGAGTCGCGCCGAACCAGGCATAGCCATCACGGACCATCCGCCAATCCGTGGTGTAGGTCCCTGCGGCAGTCGGGGCCGTCATGGTGAAGTTGAAGGTGTAGGTGCTGCCGGGTTTGACTTCGCCTGAAATCGTGTGGCGGGTGGTCGCCGTGAACGGGTCGCTGTCGCCGACTGACCCCAAGCGGAAACTCCGCGCCTCCGACCACACCACGCCGCGGTTGCGGAACGTCACGCTCACCGAGTAACTCTGACCAGGGTTCATGGTGGAGGGAATGGTATCGCTGACATACTCATCCGAGTACTTATCCCACGTCGGGGTAGTGCCGAAATACTCGCAAACGCCCTTGTACAGGCCCCACTCCGCCACCGAGCGGAAGAAGTTGTCGGTCAAATAGGCGGCGTCGCGCGAGCAGTTGTCATGGAAGGCCAGTTCGATGAGAATCGCGGGCCGGTTCGGGATGCGGATCTCGCCGAAACCCCCAGCCGCATCCTTCACCCCGCGATTGGACCAGGCACTCTCCCCGGGATACGTGCTGCGGATGGCCGAGACCACGTTGTTGTTTACCGCTGTGGCCAGAGTGAGGCTGTTAGCTTCGTGTGCCGGATGCTCCATCTCCGTGTCCCGATAGGTTTCCGTCCCGTTGGCCGTGCCCCCGCCCCCGGCATTGGTGTGGTGGGCGATGTAAATCTCTGAGTTGCGATAGTCGGCAAAGAGCGGTCGCGCGCGGATGTCGTCGCTGTTCCTGCCGGTCGCGGTCTCCTCGCCGCAGTTGCCGCTGGAGCTTGCCCAGACGGAACACGGCAGGCTGTTGGCCCGCAGCCATGAATACGCCGCCATCTTCCACCAGTACAGCCCCTCATAGCCGTTGCAGCAATTGCTCTCGTTCAACTCGCGGGGAACATGAACCGTGGCGCCATCTTGGGTAAGGTATTGGTAAAGAAACTGCATCAACCGGATCGAGTTGCAGTCCTCCAACACCGCTTCCCCGTATCCGCAAGGGTCGCCGCGCTGCCAATACCACCCGCTCCCGTTCCAAAACCGGCCGTGGCTCGGCCCAATGGTAATATTCCTGCCCCCCAGCGCACTGCTGCCCTTAACCTCGGGAGTCGTCTCTTTAACCGCTGGCCCCGGCGCCACCGGCGTGACCGGCGGCAGATATTCGCACAAGAGCTTGCCCTCGGTCTGCAGCCGGATGCTGCCCTCCACACCGAACTGCCGCAGAGTGGCGCGGACCTGCTCCAAGATCATCGTCAGGCGCGCCTCATCCAGTCCGGTCCCGGCGGCGTTGCTGCCCAGAATATCCGGGGAAAACTCCACCGTCGTGGTGTCCCCTTCAGTCTGCAGCCCCAGAACCTTGGTGCCCGGAAGCAATCCCGAGACGACTGGGCCGCCGGCTTCCTGGGAAGAAGGCACCGCGGTCAAGGTCTGCAGCGCGGATACAGCATCACTCACATCCGCCCGCAGGACGGGATGTATCCCTCCTTGCTCGTCCCCGTAGAATAACAAGGCGGCAGAATATGCGAGGCTCTGCGCCAGCATTAGGCAGCAAAAGGCCGACAGCATTCTCAACTTGAGCGGTGCGGGAATCAGCGTGTACAGGAGTTTATTCATACGTCTTGATGGTTGTTAGTGTGAAACGGGACTGGTTGAACCGAACAACAATCTCGCGATACGGGTGGCCGGTCGAAAACGAACAATGAAGTCCTCGAAGACGGCAGCCTGAGAATCGGGAATTGGCATAGCGGCAACACTGGACTTTCTACCATTCTGCCGGGGTGCATGGCCCAAGTCAAGCCTTCGTCCAGAGCCTTCTAAGAGAGCGAGAGAGGCTACGGCGATGGGACGGTGCCAATCCAGCGGGACTACGGTGTGTATCCCATGGGGAGCGCTCCCCATGGGATACACACCGGGGTATCACGGGGGGCACAGCGTTGTCGCACCGGGAATGCCCGTTTTGGAGGCTGTGCTCGCGAACCATCACTATCTCAAAAATGGACACCGCGCCGATTTCCAGCAGGATGGCGTGTCGATCCAACAAGATGCAATCGCGGTACCTAGGGTATCAAATGTTCAACAGGAACGTCACCAACCTGCACGCATCAGGTGCTGCTCGGAGATCGCGACCCATGCGAACACCGCACATTGCACAACCGCCCAATCATCCCTGGTACCAGGCGCGGGAGGGATGTGGCCACAGGCCAATGAGTTCTTTTGTGGCGAAAGACTACCAACCGCACCCACGCCCTTACGCTTCTGCTGCAGAACCACCGGTCCAAGTCCTGAACTCGCAGCATCGGCAGTTGGGGAGCGGTTGCCCGAAGGCAGCCGCTCCCCAGTCTGCTGGATCTAATTCACGACCATGATGCGGAAGAAGCGGTGCGGAATCGGGCCATTATCGTCAACGAGGCCCGCCACCGCCGACGCCGTGCTGTCCGCCGCACTCACATCCGTCAGGTCCGCCCACTCCGCATCCATCAGGTTGTCTTTATACTGCACCCGGTAGGTCTGGTCCGGAATCGAGTTCCACCCCAGCACGATCGTTCCCCCCTCAATCACCGCACTGGTAATCACCGGCGGCCCCACAATCTCCACAGTGAAGCTCTGCGCCGCGCTTTGCACCGGTGTGCCGTTGTCGCTCACTCGCACTGTAATGGTCTTGGTCGTCCCGACGTCTCCAGACCCAGGTGTCCAGCTGAACACGCCCGTGCCCGCATCAATCGTCGCCCCAGCCGGCGCCCCCTCCAAACTGAAGTTGAGCGTCTGCGCCGGCGCCTCCGGATCGCTCGCCGAGACCGTCATTACCAACTGGCAGCCCGCGTGGACGGTCCGGTCCGGCAGGGCGGCCAGGCTCGGCGCCGTGTTGATCAGCAACGTGGCCGGCTCACTCGTCACACTGCCCGCCGCGTTCGCCACCACCACCGTGTACTCGCCCGAATCCGCATCCTGAACGTTGCTCCGGGTGTAGGATGCCGCGGTGGCACCCGTAATCGGATTGCCATTGAACATCCACTGGTAACTCGGCGTCGTGCCCGTCGCCTCAACAATGAACGTCACCGTCGCCCCCGCCCCCACCGCCTGGCTCACGGGCTGCAGCGTGATTACCGGCGCAATCGCCAGCGGGGTCACCGACAGGTAGGCCGCCTCGCTCACCACACCCCCGGCCGCATTGGTCACCCCAACCGTGTAGCTGGCTTCGTCCGCCTCCGTAATCCCGGTAAGGGTCAGGGTCGCGGTCTGCGCCCCGGAGACAATGCCGTCATTGCTCAGGTTAATCCCGTTCCGCTTCCACTGGTAGCTCAGCGGCGTTTGACCGTCGGCGGCAACCGTAAAGGTCACCGTGCTGCTCTCCACATTGGTGCGGCTAGCGGGCTGCGTTGTGATCACCGGCGCTACCAACAACAGGGCGTTGGCGCTGGCCACCGCCCCCACGCCATTGGCGACGACGACGCTGTACGACCCGGCATCCGCCGCCTGGGCATTGTTGACCGTGAGCGAAGCGGTAGTCGCCCCCGCTATGTTCACCCCGTTGTGCCGCCACTGGTAAGTCTGCGGGTTGTCGGCCGCCACAACGCTGAAAGTGGCGCTGTTGCCCACCGTCACGGTCTGGCCGACAGGCTGCGTCACAATGGACGGTCGGTCGAAATACTCCACCAGCACGTCGTCGGTGTAGGCGGTGACAGCGTTTGCGCCGCTGCCGCCCCCGATCAAGACCGTGTTCCAATCCCGCGTTGTGACACCGGTAATCGTGCGCGTAGCCACGTCGTCTACCGTGAAATTGACGGTCGTGCCATCGGCCAGGCGCTCGATGGAGAACTTGTGCCAGCCTGCCGAGCGGTTGGGGACGGCCGCATTGGTGGCGCAGTTCATCCAGCCGTAAGTCGCCGAGGGGTAGAGAACCCGGAGCTGGTAATGCTTGTTGTCCCAGACGTCGCCAGTGTTGGCGCCGACGGCGTTGTATTTGCCGATGGCCAGGACCTGAGTGAGCTTGGTCGGATCATAGGTTCCGCCCGAGTAGGAGCGGACTTCAATGTAAGACTTGGCACTGGCAGCAGTGCTACCATCGTCGTAAAAGTAATAGCTCAGTTTGGTGTGGCCACTGTAGCTGCCGAAGTTGTGGTACATGTGATCGCCGGTGCTGTCCTGGGCGGCGCTATAGCTCCCGCCGCTGGTATGGTTCTGGGCGGTGGAGATCACGAGGTCCGTGGCCGGGCTGGCAGCCGTGGTCCACTGATTCATGTTACCGGACTCGAAGTTGTCCTGGAAGGCGATGGCGCCGGTGAGGGCGAGGGAGGCTTCGGAGCTAGTGGCGGCGCCGACGAGGTTGCTGACGACGACAGAGTAGAGGCCGACGTCGGCAGACTGGATGTTGCTGCGGGTGTAACTGCTGCCAGTCGCCCCGGAGATGTTGACCCCATTTCGCCGCCACTGGTAGGTCGGCGCCGGATTGCCCGTCGCCGTCACGCTAAACGTCGCGCTCGAACCTGCCGCCAGCGTTTGCCCCACCGGCTGCACCGT
This sequence comes from Candidatus Paceibacterota bacterium, assembly GCA_035452965.1. Lineage (NCBI taxonomy): Bacteria > Bacillati > Minisyncoccota > Minisyncoccota bacterium. The sequence goes on from DAOTCE010000007.1 coordinate 165,285, forward strand.
AATCGCCGGCGCCACATATACCGTCAACACCGCGTTGCCGCTCGTCACGCTGCCCGCATCGTTGCTAACTACCACCGTGTAGGTGCCCGCGTTAGCCGCCTCCACATTGCTCAAACTGTAGCTTGTTCCAGTCGCTCCGCTGATCGGTGTGCCACCCTTCCGCCATTGGAACGACAGCGGCGCGCTACCGCTGGCCGCAACGCTAAACGTGACGCCACCCCCTTGAGTCACCGTCTGGCTCACAGGCTGCGTCGTAACTGTCGGCGCCACTATGACCGTCAGCATTGCCGGGTCGCTGCTGGCGCTGCCGAAGTCGTTCGTTACGACACAGGTGTAGGCGCCCCCATCCGCCGGCTGCACGTTGGAATCCGTATAGGAGTTCTGCGTCGCCCCCGAAATCGGCGTGCCGTTCAAATACCACTGGTACGACAACGGCCACGACCCCGCCACCGTCACCCCGAAGGTCGCGCTGGCTCCCTGATTCCGCGTCAAACTCTGCGGCTGCGCCACAAACGACGGCGGCGACGCCACATCCGACACCATCAACATCGCGACCGAGCTGGTGGCCGAACCCAGCGCATTGGCCACCACTACCTGGTAACTGCCCGAGTCCGACGCCTGCGCGTTGGCCAGCGTGTAACCGCTTCCCGTCGCTCCCGAAATCACCCCGCCATCTTTATGCCACTGGTACGTCAGCGGCGCTGTCCCCGTCGCCGTCACCGCGAAGGTCGCGCTGCCACCCGGAAACACGTTCTGATCCTGCGGCTGCACTGTTATCACCGGCGCCGCTTCCACCGTCACCACGAAGCTCTCCGTGTCGCTCAGGCTCGGCGAGCCCGCATTCGTCACACGCACCGTGATCGTGTAGCTCCCAGGCCCCTGCCCCGCCGTCGGAGTCCACGAAAAGACCCCCGTGTTCGCGTCAATCGTCGCCCCCGTCGGCGCCCCAGCCTCCAGCGCGTAGGTCACCCCCCCGTTCTGCACCTGCACGAAGTTGTCCAGATACACGTGATAAGTACCCGTGCCTCCCGCCGCCACCAGCGCCAGGGCTTCCAGCACTCCCTTGCCGGTCGTGGATTCCAGGATACCGTTGCCCGTAAAAGCAGTCACCGGCTCCTGCGGCAGTTCGAACCGCAACGTCGCCCAGCTCCCCGCCGCCACCGCCCGGCTCGGGATCGGGGCACTTGGCGTCCCCGTTGTCTTACCAGTCACCCCCACAAACTCAATCGTCCCGGTGGTCCCGCCATTCTCCCCTATGGCGGCGGTCGAACTGGTCTCGCGCGCGTTCACCCCCACCTTCAGCGCCTTGTCAGTGTATATATCAAACCACAACGACCGCGTGAAATCTATCGTCGGGTTGGGACGCGTCGCAGCGTTGAAGGTCGTTAACCGCAGCCACGGATCCGTTGTGCCAGCCAGAAAACTCCACGACACATGCATCGCCCGCGCGCTTGATCGCCCCGCCGGAAAACTCGCCGTCGGCACATTGTAATTGGTTACCCCGCCATCCAAAAACCCGCTGGTCGTCGACGAGTTGCCCGGCTTGCGGAACATGATCTGGTCCGTTGGCGTTCCGTCCCCGTAAGTCTCGAAATCCTCAAACGGCGTCACCCCTGCCACTTGGTCCCATGACGAGAGGGAGACAGGAACGCTCAGCTCACTGTTCGCCGGCACCGTCTTGTTTCCAATCGTCGCCAATACCGGCACCGGCCGATACAACTGGCTGGCCGGGATCAGTTCCTTGACCTGGCTGGCACTCGACCACCGCAATTGGGCCGACGCACTGCCGCCGTTCTCAAAATAATCCATCCGGATGTCGTACCTCTGGCCCGCCGTCAGCGCGATCGAGCCACTCCATTCCGTGTAGCCCTGGTCCGCCCAGTGATCAATGAGCAGCACCCCGTTAACCCACAGCCGCACCCCGTCATCGGTCCCGGTGTAGAAGGTGTAGGTCTGGCTGTAGCGCGGTTCCACCTGCCCCGTCCACCGCACCGAATAACTGTCCGCCCCCACCGCCCCGCCGGGTGAACCAGCCGCCCAGTCAAAATTCACCGGCCCATCCAGCCGCGACAGCGCCAGTCCACTGAAATCCGTGTTGTTGTAATAGAGCCCGCGCAACCCTCCGCCCGTCCCCGCCGCCACCGGCGCCGCTGTCACCGCCAACTGCGCCTGGCTGCTGGTCACCGAACCGCCCGCGTTGCTCACCACCACCGTGTAAAAGCCCGCATTGGACAACTGCACGTTCGAAACTGTCAGCGTCGCCGAGGTCGCCCCCGAAATGTTCACACCGTTCTTCTTCCATTGGTAACCGGTCGCCCCCGTCGCCGCGACCGTGAAAGTCGCTGTCTCCCCGGGATTCCTGGTCGTTGACGCTGGTTGCGAGGTGATAACAGGGACCGGATTGACGACGTTGATGTTGAAAGACACCTGTGTTCCGAAGTAAGTAAAGCTCGTACTATTCATGCGGAACGTGGCTGTGTAACTTCCAGGCGTGGTCGGAGCAGTAAAGTTCACGTTGAAACTCGCATTGCCGCCCGGCCCCACATTACCCCCGAGCGCAGTAGCGAAGGGCGCGCCCATAGCCGTGCCGCCGTTGTTGTTGAAAGTATAACCATCCCCGCCATTGGCAATCCAGGTCGTTGTCCCGTTGTTATGCATCGTGAAGGTGCAAGAGAACGCCTGGCCCGGAGAGAAGGAGGTACCGTTGGCGACGGACTGTGAAACGAACGAGGCGTTGTCGGTGCCACCGATGATCAGGGCCATGAAGTGCGACCAGTTCCAATAGGAGCCGGGATCAGTGTGGGTGTTGCACGAGGGATTAATGCCCAGGTTAGCCGAGGCGTACGAGCGCCAGGCCGAGGAGGATTTCTCGTTGTGGCCCACAATGTGATTCCGGTCTTTGGCAAAGCCGAATTTGTCCGCCATATGTCGGTGGAGCAGCGCCGAGGCCTGGTACATTTCTTCCGTGAACCAGGCGGGGTTGCCCACAAAACCCTCGTGCTCCGTCCCCAATGAATGCTGGTTCCAACACGTGGCGTGCCAGGCATATCGTGACTCATAAACCAGCTGCGAGATCTCCCCCCGCGGCGCATCACCTGAGTAGTCCACCAGCCCGCTGACCGTGTAATGGCAACTGGCCGAGATGTCGCAGCGTCGCAGGTAGGAGGTGCCGGTCAGATAGTATCCCTCCATGCTATGCACGACTGCAAACTTGTGGCCGTAGCCGGAGGTGTACCACTTGGAACACGCTGTGATCAGGCGATCAACGGCCGGGCCGTAGTCGGACGTAGCCCAGGCAGCCGAAGCGCCAACGAGGGAGACGGAACTGAGGGTGAGGAGTTGTTTTGAATTCATGTGTGTTGCTTTTTTCAGGCACTGTTGCGTACGCGCTGAACAATCATTCTTGAGGCGTGATTCTAATCATCCCCCGGCGGAAGACAAGCAAAAAGCAAAATACTGTGCGCGCGGGCAGCGCGTGTGCATGAAGGCGCGCGGGCATCTGGCTCGCTGGTCTGGCCCGCCATCCGCAAAGCGGGCAAGATGCCCCCGCGCCTTCGGCCGCTTCATGCATACGCACTAGTGCGCTTGGAGGCCCCGGCTTGCGCCGTCCGACGGGGATCTTGCGCGGGATTGGATCGGGTTGCCGGCGTGTTGCCCCGGTGTTGATAGCATGATTGGAGCATGATTGGAGCATGATTGGAGCATGATTGGAGCATGATTACTCCATGATTGGGCCTTGATTGCCCTGTCCCGGACCTCCTCAGCCCAGGGGCGCTTCCCGACCGCGCCTGGTTGATATTTATAGTCCAACTCCGCCTAATTGTCGAATGAAATGTCCGCTAGAAGCGTCACGTCTAGGACGCACCTTTTCAAGCTGGAGAGCGCCAGGAAACCGGGGATTTGGCGAAC